>DATDUY010000234.1:0-6317 GCA_035290165.1 Sulfuricurvum sp.
GTTTATAGCTAATATTTCTGTCACCATCGCTATGCCATCCATTATCGGCATTGTAATATCCGAAAGAATCAGATCGATCGAATTAGATTTAAAATTATCCAGCGCCTCTTTGCCGTTTTGGGCAACAACAACTTTTTTAAAAAACATTTGGAGTATCTCGGTGATCTGAATACGTGTATCCTCTTCATCTTCGGCATACAATATACATAAAGTACTGGAAACAGATTTGAGTTCTTTAGACATCATTTTTTTACCCCGCTCTCAGAGTTAATCTGATAGAAAATGCTATTACAATTTAATGCAGTAATTATGCAAAAATAAAGATTTATGAATAATTATTTTTGTGATATAATAATTCATAAAACACTCTGCCTAGAAGGAGAGATCTATGAAAAGCTACTCTTACGTTTTTACCGATAATGATTTCTCTGAGCAGAGAATCATTTCAGAGCAAAATATTGCACAGCAAATAAATCAACAAAAAAAACTGGCTCAATTGGGTGAAATGGTTGCCATGATCGCACACCAATGGCGGCAACCTCTTAATGCCATCAGTGCTACCGCTATCAACTTGAGTCTAAAAGTGCAGATGGAGGAATTCTACCCCGAAGAGATCGAGAATGGGGCATTTTTCATCCAAAACCAGTGTCAGAAAATGTCCCAAACTATTGAGACATTTATGGAGTTTGTAAAGCCGAGCAAAGAGGCATCTTTTTTTCTTCTTCGCCACAGTATCGATGAAGCACTTAAATTGATCGATCGGCAGTTTTTTACCCACAATATTTCGTTGAAAATTCATGAGGAGATAGACGGAATAAAGATTTTCGGTTATAAAGACCAGTTGGAACAGGTGCTTATCAACCTTTTGTTAAACGCGCGTGATGCATTCGATAATGTAAAGCACGACGAAAAAAATCTGATCTTATCCATTGCATCGGGGAGTGAGGGGCAATGTATTCTCACCATCGAAGATAATGCAGGGGGAATCCCGGAATCGGTTCGTGACAAAATCTTCAAACCCTTCTTTACAAACAAAGAGAACGGGAAAGGGACGGGACTCGGTCTTTATATGAGTTTGGAAATTATCCGTAAAAGCTTTGACAGTACTCTTCACCATATACCGATAGAAGGGGGTAGCCGTTTTGAAATTGTATTCAATCCGACTATCACAGACCTCGGATGATGAAAAACGATTTGCAGCATACCCTTTTCAATGCAATACACCAGATTTCAGGATATGCCGGCCTGCTGCATACACATCCCGATAATGTTAACGAATATGCCGATATTATCGAGAAAAATGCCCGTCTCCTTGAGCGAATAGCACAAGAGCTGTTTCAGACGAATCATCAAAATATGCCGACGTCTTCGATACATTTGGATGCCGATATCATCGTTGGAAAAAAAGTCCTTATTGTCGATGACATGACCGAAAACCGTGAAATATTACGGGAGATCTTTCTCACACTTCAATGTGAGGTTGAAAGCGTAGCCACTGGTCACGATGCGCTGCATAAAGCCGAACTTTTTCTTCCGGATATCATTTGTATGGATATACTGATGCCGGACATGGACGGGTATGAAACGGCAGAAGCATTGCGTAATGCAGGCTCTTCTGCTACCTTGATCGCCATCAGTGCTCTCAAAGAAGATGTAAGTAAAAATAATTTCTTTGATGCTTGGCTCTCCAAACCATTTACCGCCGATCAAATTATCTCTCTTTTATCTTCCCAAATCCTAAGTAAGAACAAGAAGGAACATAGTACGATCGATCTCTCTCCTATCCATGATGAAATGCGACGTAAATTCATTGATGCCCTCGACAAAGGTGCGTTAAGCCGTTTAGAATTGCTTGTAAATACACTCGAAAACGGTTCATGCAAAAAATGGCTCAACGATCGGTTGTCGGAGATGGACTTTGAAACTATTCGATCCAACCTCATTGTGACACACTCATCCGACACGTTAATGACTTAACATAAAGAGGACGGCATGTTTGCATACAAACCCGATAGACCCAAAGTATTGTTGGTTGACGATAAAGTCCGGAATCTCGTCTTAATCAAAAACATTCTAACCCCCCTCAATCTCGATTTTTATATAGCCAAAAACGGAGAAGAGGCAATCAAACGAGTAACGCAAACCAATTTTGATATGGTTCTGCTTGATATTCTAATGCCCGGTATCGACGGATACGAAGTATGTCGCCGCATCAAAAGCATTTCACGTGAACGCGATCTCTCCATTCTCTTTATGAGTGCACTGCGAACACACGAAGATAAAACCAAAGGTTTTGAAAGCGGTGCTGATGATTATCTTGTTAAACCGCTTTATGAAAAAGAGGTTCTCGCAAGAGTAAAACTTCATCTGAAAAAACGCTCACTCATTAAACACCTTACTGCACTTCTTAAACGCTCCTACCACGAACTCTATAACCCGCTTAGTATTATTAAAACCTCTGCCGAAATGTTCGGATATCGTCATCCTAAAAATAATTATGTCGATACGATGCATGCAGCTGCCAAGTCGCTTCATCTTATTTATGAAGATCTTTACTATGCTCTCGGAACAAAACAAGAGGCTCAAGAAAATAAGCTGGTAGATTTGGCTGGATTCATCCGAAAACGTGCAGAGTACTTCACACTCCTTGCAGAAGTAAAAAAAATACGGATAGAACTCGACACGCAAGATGAGTGTTTACTAGAGATTGCCTCTAGCGATTTACAGCGCATTATAGATAATACTATCTCCAATGCGATCAAATACTCTTTTGAAAATAGCGTCATTCATATTTCTCTCATAAAAAAGATGAATATAATACTTAAAATTACAAATCACGGCAGTACGATTATCAACCCCCACTACATCTTTACCGACGGATATCGAGAAGCATATGATACGATAGGAATGGGAATCGGATTGGAGATTGTTGCTTCGATATGCCAACGACTCAATATTCATGCTGTTGTTGAATCATTAAACGGTATTACTACCTTTACCTATACATTCAAAAACGGTAATTGACGATGAAAATCACCTTGCTTGAAGATGAATATGCGTTGAGGAAAAACCTATCCGATTTTTTTTCCTTCCACTCCTATGACGTTGAGATGTTTGGCGAGGGAAACGAAATGCTCAACAAATGCCGCTTTAACTCCGATATCTATATTCTGGACATAAATGTACCCGGAGCTAACGGATTTGAGGTCATCGAGTGGATATCACGCAACGATCCCGGAAAACCGATCATTTTTATGACGGCGTATACCGACATTGAGAGCATTACCCATGCTTATAAGCTCGGATGCAGCGATTATCTTAAGAAACCGTTTGATCTGGTGGAATTGCTGCTAAGGGTTCAAAAGCTCCTCTCCTCCACACACAACGACGAGATAAAAATTACACCGATGCATACCTTTAACCTCGCGTCCAAGCAGCTTTTACGTGAGGGTGACATTATCAATCTAACCAAAAACCAGCGCAACATTCTCTATCTTTTGACCAAATATCGCAACAGCGTCATTACATATGATATGTTTATCGAAGAAATTTGGGAAGATAAATTTATTAAATTCAATACGATTGCCTCCCATATTCGAGAGATCCGTCATACGGTTGAAGGGCTGGAAATCTGTAATATCAGAGGTGAGGGCTACCTCTTAAAAGTATAACCTCTAAACACCCTCTAAAATCATCGCTTCGGCAACCCGCTTAAACGCCGCGATGTTTGCCCCATCTACGAAGTTTCGCTCCACACCGTACTCTTTCGCCGTGAGAGAAATCCGCTTATAAATCTGACACATCAACTCATCGAGCTTACGATCCACTTTATCAAAATCCCATTTCTCCATTGAGGCATTTTGGGACATCTCAAATTCACTTACCGCGACTCCTCCGGCATTGGAGGCTTTTCCTGGGGCAAAAAGAACCCCTTCGCGTTGAAGCAGTTCGATCGCATCGGGGTATGTCGGCATATTAGCCCCCTCCACTACTGCCACGCATCCGTTTTCGATCAGTTTTGCGGCATCCGCAACACTCAATTCGTTTTGAGTTGCACACGGAAAGGCGGCGAAACATGGAATCTTCCATACCGCATGCTCATCTTTTGGATACTCAGATTTTGGTGTATATACTGAGCCGGGGGTTCTACGAGCGTACTCTGCAAGAGAGATCCGTTTACCATCCTCTTTGAGCTCTCTTACGAGGAGTAGATCGATACCTCTGGGATCGTAGATGGCTCCGTCGCTGTCACTGCACGTTACTACCAGAGCACCTAACTGCTGAAGTTTCTCTATCGTGTGGATAGCGACATTCCCCGCACCGCTCACCGTGCACACTTTCCCCTCCAGCGACTCTTGCAACTCTTCTTTGAGCATTTCACGGGCAAAATAGACGACACCGTAACCCGTCGCCTGAGGCCGCATAAGAGAACCCCCAAACGCATAAGGCTTTCCACTGAGGACACCGTCGTAATTATGGGTAATACGTTTGTATTCACCGAATAAATAGCCGATTTCTCTGGCTCCTACTCCGATATCTCCGGCAGGAACATCGACCCGCGCTCCGATATAAGGATAGAGTTCACGCATAAAGGCACGACAAAACCGCATAATCTCATAATCACTTTTCCCTTTTGGATCAAAATCGCTCCCCCCTTTCGCCCCACCGATCGGTAGACCCGTGAGAGAGTTTTTAAAAATCTGCTCAAACGCCAAAAATTTGAGGACTCCTGTTGAAACGCTCGGATGAAATCTCAGCCCACCTTTGTAAGGTCCTAAAGAGTTATTAAATTGTATACGGTATCCGTTGTTAATTTGTACGGCATTATCATCATCAAGCCATTGGACTTTAAATTGAATAATACGATCAGGAGTAACGAGACGTTCCAAAATAGCAAATTGTTCATAGCGTGAATCGCTTTTGATGATCGGTTCCAATGAGGTTAAAACTTCACTGACTGCTTGCAAAAAGGTATTATCGGTGACACAATTGGATTTTTCGAGATTGGCTAAGATTTTTTCGACCATTTTAAGCCACTTGCAATTTTTTAATCTTTTGAATCGATACATATTCTTGTTGATAGGCTTGATACAAATCAAAATTATCCTGTAACGTCATCCAAAACTGTGGAGTCGTTCCGAAATATTCGGAGAGTTTAAGTGCCATCACCGCACTGATACCCCGTTTCTGGTTATAGAGTTCACTGAGGGTCTTAATCCCTACTCCGAGGTCTTCTGCCATACGCGCCTGCGTCAGGTTAAGCGGTTCGGCAAATTCGAGTTTGAGGATGACACCGGGATGGGTGGATGGTCGGATCTCTTTCATCGTTTTTCCTTTAATGGTAGTCTGTGATATATACGTCATACGCATCTTTGCCGTCAAAGCGGAATACGACTCGAAACTGATTGTTTATACGGATACTCATATATCCCGCCAGATTGCCTTTCAGCTCTTCGAGATGGTTGGCGGGTGGGATGCGTAAATCTTGTTTTTCTTGTGCTGCATCGAGCATATCGAGTTTGACCTTGGCACGCATCGTAAGATTAGCAGGGAACTTTTTACTGGGCTTTTCCCAAAACAGTTTTTCCGTCTCTCTGCACTTGAACGATTTTATCATATGGATATATTATCGCAATACGATAAGTTTGTCAATCCGTCATTCCCGACTTGATCGGGAATCTAACTATAATTTATATGGTATTAATAAGTCTTTATTTTCTCTTGTAAGTTTAGGACTACTCCAGCTTCCTTTTTCTAGATATGTTTTGTCCGAAATTTTATTTTCAATTTGTTCTAAAATAAGGTCATGTGGATATAAGTATATTTCACTATCTTCAATGAAACAAATATAAATATTTTTACCAACATATTTTTTATTAAACGATAATCTTGCTTTTAATTGCACTTTTATATCTGTAACTCCATCAATGTGTATGGCAATAAAATCAGCTCCTTGCCAATCATTATTTAGCCACATTGTTGTAAAGCCATAATCTGCAAGTTTTGAAGAAACTTTTTGAAAGTTATACATTTCTTTAGCTTTTGAATTTAAATCATTATAGTTTATTTTTTGTAATTGCATTCTATATTGCCTTTGATGTATAAAAGCTGGATTCCCGATAAAGTCGGGAATGACGAAGACTACTTCAACTCACCCCAGTGATTCCCGATGTGCATCGAGGTTTTGAGCGGAACACGCAGTTCTAAAATACTCTCCATCACTTCGACAAAACGCGAGGCATACACTTCTGCCACATCCTCATCCACCTCAAAAATCAGTTCATCGTGGATTTGTAATAACATACGGGCGCGCAATC
>DATDUY010000235.1:0-5436 GCA_035290165.1 Sulfuricurvum sp.
AGGATTGCTCATCGCGTCAAATACATCTGCGACAGCCACGATACGACTCTCAATAGGAATTTCTAACCCTTTCAGGTTGTAGGGATAGCCGGTTCCGTTTAGGCGCTCGTGGTGATAGCCTGTAATGTTGCGCAGCATTTCTGTGTGATCATAATCACCCAAATCAAAGCTGGAGAGGAGCATCTCAATAATTTCTACCCCTTTGACCACATGCGTCTGCATTATTGAATATTCATCAGCGTCAAGCCGCCCCGGTTTGAGCAATATATGATCGGGGATTCCTACTTTCCCGATATCGTGCAGCGGTGCATAGAGTAAAATAAAGTTAATAAATTCATCACTGAGATTATGGGTTTCAGCCAAGGATTCGGCGATCATACGGGAATAATGGGCAACCCTCGCAATATGGCTGGCAGTCTCTTCATCTTTAAATCGGGTCATTTTTTGGGTCATAACAACGGCGGCCTGAAGCATTTTGAGCGGTAAAATACTCGACATGATCATAGAGCCGATCAGTCGGGAGTAGACGATGAGATGATCGCGTATCGGTTTGGTGAAAAATTCTCTTTCACTTGCATCAAAAAAAATAAATCCTAATAATTGGCCGTTTTGCTGAGACATCGGAACGGTAAAACTGGAACGAAAATAGGTATTGACAATATGACCGGATGGATCATTGATATCGCTAAAAAGCGATAAATCATCTATAATTTCCGGAGTATTGTTTTTTGAAATTGCCTCAAGAGCGGGAATCTGAGAAAGCTGCCGTTTATACTGTATGAGAGTTGAATCAGTTCCATATGGATTAGTAAACAGATGCAATTCATCTGTTTCAGCTTCGTAAAACCCGATAGCGACGTGTTTGAGATGAGGCCATTCCAGTCTTAACTGCTCGTGAACATTGACAATCTGCTGACTAATGTTTTTATAGTTCATGACAGCCACTCTCTCATTATATTTATGAATAATATATCGGGGAACGTATGGTTTGTCAAGGGGATTGAAAAGTTAGAGGCCTTAGCCCCGCAAGGGGTTTAAAGGATATGTGCTAGGATGAAGTCTAAAAATATTAATTGGACTTTTTCATAAATGCGGCAACCAAAACGATTGTGGTGCCATTGATTTTTCCCTCGATGTGTCTTGGATCATCGGTAAGGCGGATATTTTTAACAATAGTTCCCCGTTTTGCGGTGAATCCTGCCCCTTTGACTTCAAGGTCTTTGATAAGGGTTACGGTATCCCCTTCCGCAAGGATCGTTCCGTTGCTGTCACGTTGAATGACTACACCGCCATCATCGTTTGCAGAGGTATTGAGCATACCCGCTTGTGCCCACGTTTTGACATCGTCTTCAAGATACATCATATCGAGCTGATCTTGATCTCCGAGAGCGCTAAGAAGACGATATGCCATTACTTGCACGGCAGGAACTTGGCTCCACATACTGTCTGAAAGACAACGCCAGTGATCAGAATCAAGATTTTGAGGGTTTGAAATTTGGCTTTTGCAGGTTTCACAGATGTGGATTGATTGATCCACTGTTCCATCGCTCGGGGCAACCTCAAAAGAGCTCAATCCCTCTGTCGCACCGCATAATTCGCAAATATTTCCGCTTCGTTCTTCAATACTCATAATAACACCTTACATAATTAATAACGGCATTATAGCGTATTAGCGCAGAGAATAATTGATTCGATCCCCGTCAACAAGGACTTTTCCTCCATTGCGAAGCACGTGAAGCGAATTTAATTCTTCGATAATTTCGGGGATAAAGAGTGCTTTGAGGTGCATAGCATAGATGCTGAAGTCCTCTCTGTGACATTTTTTCAGTTCATCAACCAAAAGAGCGGGGGTGAGATGTTTGCTATCATACGCCAATTTTTCAAAGCGTGAAGGAAATGAGACCTCTGCTATGAGGGTATGGATAGTCGGACGCTCATCAAGCAGTTCCCAAATCCGGTCACATCGATAGGTATCGGCAGTAAATAACATGCCGCATCCATTTTTTTCAATGATATATCCGCAGCTTCCCTCCGTATGATCGGTTTTAAACGGAGTCAAGATGACGTCATCAACGTTATAGGGGGATTCGAGTTCCAGTTCAATAAATTCGATTGTTTTGTCCGTGTGTCCGATCAGAATGATCTCTTCAAAATTAGGCCAAATGCGTTCATTGAAAATAAATTGACGTAAATTATCGAGGGTCGCTTTTAATCCGTAAATTTTAAGGGAAACACTTTTCTGGGTAACAAAAAGATCGGCGAGAAAGGGGATGTCGATAATATGATCGAGATGAGAATGAGTGAGAAAAATATGCTCGATGGTAAAGACATCGTCTCCAAAACGGTTAATAAGATTTCCGGCATCAATGACACAATGGTTGGAGACACGTAAACAGGTTGTACCCTGCGTAGGGGTTCGGGTACCGCCGGTGCCTAAGAATTCGATATAGTCCATTTCATGCTGCCTTTTAGCCGATCAGGTTAAATTATAGTATAAAAAGTCGAATTTAGATTCGCAAAAAGGGATTTTGATTACTTTTTAATCACGCTTGTAGTGATATTGTAATTTCTTTGATTTATGATTGCAGTATGATTTCCAGAGCTAAACCTATATCGTCATTTTTGCTAGTGTTGTTATCTTTATGGTATTTGACCGCCATAAAGGCAGAGGGGAAAGAGCTTTCTACCAAAAAAATGGTGGCGATCCTCCAACCGATAGAACATCACGCAATACAATACGGGGAAGGCGACATTAAAGTGTATGTTTTTGTCGATCCGAAATGTCCCCATTCTAGAGATTTTATCTCTATGCTTTTTGAAAACCAGAAAATGCGGACGATCTACCGCTATTACATCTATTTTTATGAGCTCAAGCGTTTTAATTCGCATCCTCTGATTGGGGCAATTTATGCGGCGCCTTCACCGTTGCAGAAAATGTTGGAAGTGATGGTCGGAAAAAAAGAGATCAATAGTGCACAAGCTGTTGATGTGAAAATCGAAGAAAAAATCGATGATATTAACCAAGTCGCTGAGCAAATCGGCGTTTCTAAACGCCCTTATCTTATTGTTGCGAAAGAGTGGGATTGATAATGTACTACCATACACCAAATACGTCACAGTTCGTTAAATTTATCCGACGGTTCAGGGTAGCCGTCATCGCTTTTTTTGTTTTTTTTTCGATCGGGATATTTGCATTTATTAAACCGGAACTGATCTCATCCGATACTTTTTTTTGGTTGAGTGAGTCCAAACAGTTTGAAAAAACAACGCAGCAAGAGTATACCGCAGCATACGTTGGGCGCTTAAGTATCAAAACCGCTATATTTGATGAAACGACTAAACTTCAATTGCAGTCGCTTCAGACGGAGCTTGAGCATCAAGCGGGTGTTGAACGGGTAGAATCGCTTTTTGCGACCCACATGGTTTTTAACGATCAAACCTCTGAAGAATCGGCGATTGTCAAAGCATTGCCGATCGGCAGTTTATCGGCACCGAAGATGATGACGTTCGTCAAAGCGTTTCCTGAACCGTATACACAATTTGTGAATGATGACTTTAGCGAGTTTCATTTCATCATACATTCTCAATATCCTATACAGTTTGCCCAAATGACTATTCCGTTTGAACACCGGTATTCCGAACCGATTGTTGAAGCGCAGCTTGGGCACTATCTTTGGTACGTCGGTGTAATCATTTTGGTTGTTATTCTGATGTCACGGATCATATTTCGAAACTATATCGCTGCATTCGGGGCGATCAGTGTCACCTTATTGACATTAATGTGGACCTTCTCAATTATGTATTTGTTGACAGGGAGCAACCAGATTCATATTGCCATGAGTCTAATGGTTGTTAGTATCTCGATCGGTCACTATCTTTATTTTTATTACCGATGGCATGTCTCTCAATTTAAAAGTGATTCGAATCGGGCACTTGAAAAAAGTATCAATCGTAACCTTCATCCTGCTGTTTGGACCTTGCCCGTTTTAATACTTAGTTTGGGTTCACTCCTTTTTGCCGATTCTAAGATTGTGACCATGCTGAGTTTGAGTTTGATGGTTTCATCGGCAGTGGCGTATCTTATTAATATTGTTTTTTTACCTGCATTGTTAAGTTTCTTTTCGGTCAGGTATCCCAGAATAGGGTTCGCACGAATATGTTATTGGTTCGCTAATCGTGAAATTCATTACAATCCTAAAATCTTAAAAGGATTTATGGTTTTAACGACGATTATTTTACTAAGTATAGTAATCCGTCTTATTATCACTCCGGACGGTTTTTTCGATAAACATGTCAGTCAAAACACCATTACCCTTAAAGTTCCGTTTGAAGAGATCGATCTGGATACTCTTCAGAGAATTGAAACCTTTGAGCAGGAACTTCGAACGCATAATAAGGGTATAGAGAAAGTCGATTCAGTAGTCACCATTTTAAAACGGTTAGATATGGCCAATAAACCGCAGACCTCTTTTGATGAACAGAGGCTTTTGCAAGCACTGTTTTTCCTAGAACTCTACGATCTTAAACAAGCGTACATCGATAAAGATGCATTGAATATCTCTATTACCCTTCATAATACAGATCAGTCGGCAGTGATACGATGGCTGCAAGAGTATAAGGCTCTTCCGATCTATTTTACCGATATCGAAAGCCTCTCTGAGAGTTCCAAAATGGACAAAACGCTTCTGTTGGCATTCTCATCGCTTTCAGCACTATTAATGATCGGTTTAATTATGGGAATTATTTTTCGCTCGGCAAAAATCGGTTTTGTCGGTTTTGTCGCAAATGCAATTCCTATTATATGGTTTATCCTTTTTATGATGGTATGTGATTTTGAACTGAGTATTGAAGCGTTGATTGCGATGACAATCTCTGTCGGATTGACATCGGATACGATTATCCATTTCGGGTATAAATATTTTAGAAGCCGCTATTTCGGACGTACGCGCAAACATGCGTTGGAGATTATGTTCTTCTATTCCGGTGTTCCTGCGATTACAAGTGCCGTTGTATTAATGGTCGTTTTTGCATTGTTGACATTGACGCAGCTGCAATCGCTCGAATTAATTGGGGCATACGGTGCTATATTGATGTTTATCTCATTATTGAGTGATCTGTTTATCCTTCCGATTTTATTGTTGGCTGTAGATAAAAATTCAGAGCAGCTCTTGATTAAGCCCTCTGAAATCACATAAAAAGAGTTGAACTCTATATATATGGTGTAGGAAATATCCATAATTCTTATAGGAAGTAAATTCTTTTAAATTTCTTCTCGAAACCTCTTGACTTCTTTTGCATTTTCCCCTATAATTCCCGTCCACAAACGCTGGTAGGCCTTGAGTTTAAGAGCCGAAGTTTGAGTTTGCGATCATTGAAAACTAAGTAGGTTAAACGGTTCGAGACTTTCTCGAAGACGTTGACCTTTAATGTCAACAC
>DATDUY010000236.1:0-2862 GCA_035290165.1 Sulfuricurvum sp.
CGTACTGCTGCAACAAGGCAAGCGCGTCTTTGCCATCAACCGCTTCATCTATGTGATCGTAGCCGTGCTTCAACAAATAACGCTTAACAATCTTACGAACCGTCAGACTGTCATCAACAATTAAAATTTTCATGGCAGCCCCTTTCACTCACACAGCTCAACTGTTCGTCGTAGCGTTCTCGGAGTAGCTGAGCCGTAAACCGTCCTCACTCATCACAAACCCGTGGATAGCAATTTTCCCATCATGGACGAGGCGGTGGTGCTTGGCGCACAGCGGAATGAGGTTGTAGCGGTGATTCATCCCATAGTGACCAATCGATCCGCCGTCATCGGCATTGGCTTGAGGGACGATATGGTGGACTTCATCGACCGCTTCGTCGCACAGCGCGCATTTGGTGAGGAAAAGTTTATTGTTGTAGCGGCTCTTTTTCTCCCGTTTCAACATCGAGGCTTCGTGAGTTTTGTCGGTGATGCGACCTCTGATCTCATACGCCTTTTTCAAAAAGGTCTCATCCATGTGGAGTGATTTGGCAAACTCTAGCCCATACAGCGTTGAGCCGCTTCCCGTTTTAAGTTTTCGATCATACACCAGTTTATCGCTCGCTTCGTCGTAATAAACACCTAGATGGAGAAGTACAATCTCTTTCGCTTTTTGGATTTCGGAGAGGGATGAGAGCTGATGGAGGTGGGTGGCAAAGATAAACATACTGCCGATCTCACGGAGTTTGAGAATCGCGCTTGCGACGATAGCAAGAGCCGATTCGGTTTCGGTACCGTGGCTGATCTCATCACCCAAAATAAGGGTATTCTCGGTCGCTCGGTTAAAGATATTACGCAGTTCCAGCATCTCCACCGCAAAGGTTGATAGCCCTTTGTAAAGGTTGTCTTTGGAGACAATGCGGGTAAGAAGTTTATCGACGGGGGCGAACCGCATAGTGGCACACGGCACGAAAAATCCCCCCTGTGCCATCACGACGGAGAGTCCGATACTCTTCATCAGAGAGGACTTCCCGCTGGAGTTAATGCCGTACAACAGCACCCCCTTCACATCTTCACCGTTTTCTATCGTCGAATGCTCCTCATAGGTGTGCTGATCGAGCGAACCTAAAAAGAGATCGTTCGGGATAAAGATACCGTTCTCTTCACGCGATTCTATGAGGGGATGGCGCAATCCTACCGTCTCGATAAATGCTTTGGGTGAGGGAACAATGGAGGGACGGACATAACGATACTGCTTGGCGCACTTCGCACCGCTCAAACTCACATCGACGACGGCGAGAAAAGAGATCAGATGCTCGATGGCATGGGAAAATCGTCGCTCGATTGCTTCGAGCTGTTCACGGTAACGCTCTTTGACCTGCGCGATCATCCGTGATTTAGCCCCCGCATTTTCAATGGAGAGTTCATCAAGAAGGGTCGAAGAGAGCTTCACCGCTGTTTTGAGTTTACGAACCTGAAAATCACGGAAAAAGTAATGCTCTCCCTCTAACGTAAAAAAGCTGTTATGAAGTGCCTCTTCGACACTCACATAGCGGTTACGGGTCATCAGGAGATGATACCCCTCGCTTTCCAGCCATCCGATAGAGGCATACGATCCCCCCGATTCGAAAAAGGTGTCGATATGCTCGATGATACCATTCAGTTTTGAGACATTGTTGCTTTGGAGCTGTTCGAGGGCATCAATAGAGGGATCGATCCCTTCGTTAAAGAGGTTCTCATCCACTTGATCACGTCTAAACTTCGCACACGCTTCGATATTAAAAATGCGACGCAACTCCGAAGCACAATGGGCGCACTCCTGCGCACTGGCTTTATCGTAGGTAATTTTGAGACGCTCGGCATCTTCGAACAGAGATTCCGCCGCACTCAGCGATGCGTAAAAATAGGCGAGCTCGAACGGGTGAAGCTTTCCGAGTTTGAGACGGCGAAGTATCCGCTCCAGATCGTACACCTCTTTGAGCTTCGTCTCGAACGGTGCGATATGATCCCCCATTTTATCGATCAGATCATACCGCTCTTCGAGGAGCTTTACATCACAAATCGGGTTCAAAAATCGCTCACGCAACAGCCGTTTCCCCATCGCCGTGGAGGTTTTATCGATGAGTTTTAGGAGGGTCATCTCATCATGATCGCGGGATATGATCCCCAATTGCTCCGCCGCATTATTCCCCAAATACATATAGCGATTGGTTCCCAAAAAAGTAGGGCGGTTCATCTTCTCGATAATCCCCGCATCGTGGTCGATAATGACGTTGATGAGGATACAAAGCGATTCGGAAGCATAAGGAAACCGTTCCAAATCGAGATACTCGATAGGGCTAAGGAGAGAGCGAATCTGATAAATCCGTTCAAATAGTTCGTTTTGGTAATCGATCCGCAGACGCTTCTCGTTCATCGAGGTACGGTGATGGTTCTTGATCTCCAGATAACGGTTCACTTCCTCACGGTCGATATCCCCCGCACAAAACGTTACCACCACTTCGGAGGTTTGGTAGCTCTGCAAGAGGGTAAACACTTCATCGAGGGCATACGTTTTGTCTTCACGAGTTCCGTGGATTTCGTTGATCAGCGTTTTCCCCGTCCCTACATCGATAGCCGAATACCCGATGGAATAAACCCCGTTGTTTTGATCGATCAGGAGTGAAGCGATATAATTTTCGCTCGCTTCGGCGATGTAATCGAAATTCGTACCCGGAGAGATAATGTTCGAGATGTAGCGGCGGATATGGGGAACTTCCCCCTGCTGTCGGACGAGGACGATCGTGTATTTTTTCGACTGCACCAAACGGCTGAGATACCGCTCGATCGAGACGGTCGGAACCCCTGCTAATAAGGGATTTTGGATGGAGTTTTCGAGTATCG
>DATDUY010000237.1:0-12500 GCA_035290165.1 Sulfuricurvum sp.
TAATAGGCAGTGCCGGAGCGAAAAAACAGGGGGTGTTTGCCGGTGAGTTTTTCGATCAGATCTCCGTTCGTGTTGATCTCACGCACAACCTCTTCAGCTGAAGCGGTACCTTGAATATTGTAAACACTTTTGCCGTTCACAGAGAGAGGTCGGTGTGCGGTACCGTGGTTGGCAATCTCAAACAGAGGGTTAGCGGCTAAGCGTGCAAATATTTCCGGATTACTGTGTATCCAGCGGGAGTTGATAAACAAAGTAGCCGCTATTTGGTTTTCGCTCAAAAAGTCGATCAGTCCCGCATCATACTGGGAACTTCGAAAACTGCCTCCGCATGCATCAAAAGTGAGGGCAATCTCTTTTTTGGGTGTCTGAAATGTTGTGACGACACCGCTCACATTTTCACCCCATTGCACAGGTTCATCGGCAGTAAGCGAAAGGAGAGTGATCAAGAGTGAGAAAAGGAGATTTTTTATCATGGAAATACCTTCGTAGCAAAATGCGATTGTAGCGTAGAGTTTCTTTTAAGATATATTTCACTCCCTGTTAGATATCATCGGTCATTTTAAAAATAGAGTCAATTTTTTCGTTTAAACGGGTGGAAAATGCCAAACAAAACAACCTATACAAAGATTGCGGCAAAAATTATTATTATTACGATGCTCGTCACTCTCATAGCCGCGTATATTTACGGTGAATATATGAAAAGAGATGCCATTGAAAATCTCGCCCATGTAGATGCTAAAAAAACAAGTATGCTCGTCTTTGAAACCCTCTATTCCGCAATGCAAAGAGGGTGGAATAAAGATGATTTGGAAGAGATCATCGCAAGACTGAACAGTGTCGATGCCAATATGAAAGTCAATGTATATCGGAGTGAGCGGGTCGTTCAGCTATTTGGGGAAATAAAAAAAGATAAGATTGCCAGAGAGACAGATAAAAATGTTGTAAGAGCGATCAAAGGTGAAGAGATCTTAAATATTTCCGATGCTGAAATGATCGAATATTATTATCCGGTTATCGCAAAAGAGAATTGCTTAAAGTGTCATACCAATGTAAAATCAGGTGATATTTTAGGTGTCATTGATGTTTCCTATCCGATCGATAATCTAAAAGTTCCACTCACGGAGATGATAAACTTTTTTATAGTGTTTATCGTTTTGTTCTCAATAGTTGTCTACTTATCCATATTTATTGAACTTAATCAATATTTGATAAAACCGATCAAAAATTTCTCCAATTTGATTAAAAATATAACCGCTTCCCAAGATATGAGAAAACGGATTGAGGTGTATGAAAATATCGAAGAGATCGATTCGATCAAGGATGTTTTTAACAGTATGCTCGATTCGATAGAACATCAATTTTATTTTGACAGTTTAACCGGTTTGGAAAACAGAAGAAGGTTGACCGAAAGGCTTGAAGAGAGACAAAGTATATTTTTAATTATTATCAATCTGGATGCATTTCAAGAGATAAACGATCTTTACGGGGATCCGGCTGGGGACTCGATTTTAAGAGAGTTTGCACAATTTTTAAAAGAGATAATGCCTGATAATGAGGGGCTCTATCGACTTCATTCGGATGAATTCGCCCATATATGCAACAGCGGAATAGATATGAATGAGTTTAAAATCTTTGTTTCATTCCTGAGTGAAAGAATTGCTCAAAAAAGTTTTAAAATCGATGAAAGAAGCGAAGTAAGTCTCAGTGCAACGATGGGGATATCATATGGTTCGGAGATGCTGCTGATTAATGCAGACATAGCGCTAAAACTTGCTAAAAAAACTAAAAAGAACTATCTAATATACGATGAGACGATGGCGATGGCTAAAGAATATGAGAAAAACTTTGACTGGACCAAACGGCTTAGAAAAGCGATAGAGGAAGATAAAATCGTCCCTGTTTTTCAACCGATCGTGGATACTAAAACACAGAAAATCGTCAAATACGAAGCACTTATGCGGATGATGGACGATCACGGAGTATACATTGCCCCTGTCCATTTTTTAGAGCTTGCCAAAAAGAATAAGCTCTATCATCAATTGACCAAAATCATGATAGAGAAAACCTTTAAAAAATTCGAGCATCTCCCTTATTTTGTCTCTATCAATATTTCGGTCGAAGATATTCTGAACAAAGAGATGTATAACTATATTCTGAAAAAGTTGGAAGAATCCGGAATCGGTAAAAAGGTAGTCTTTGAAATTATAGAATCCGAGGGGATTGAAAATTTTGATAAAGTCTTGGAATTTATCGTAAATGTCAAAAAATTCGGAGCCAAAATTTCTATCGATGATTTCGGTACAGGGTATTCAAACTTTGAGTATCTTATGAAATTAAAAGTGGACTATATTAAAATAGACGGCTCCATGATAAAAAATGTAGACTATGACAAAAATTCCCAAATCATTACAAAATCGATTGTCAGTTTTGCCAAGAATATGAATATCAAAACGGTTGCCGAATTTGTTCACTCTAAAAATGTTTTTGAAAAAGTGAAAGAGCTGGATGTCGATTTTTCACAAGGGTATTATTTCGGAGAGCCTACAGATACTATTCTTTAAATACTATCTGTACTCTCAGATCGAAAAAAAGATTACTCTGTTTTTTCTTTGACGAAACCCGCACCCTGATTTACTTTTCCTTTTGTCCAATCAACTGCGTTGGTCGTATCTTCCTTCGCACCGCTCCATGTGGCGGAACAGCCTGTAAGAAAGAGTAACGTCAACAGACTCAATAGTAACGATTTCATGAATAGCTCCTTTGAAAAATTGCATATCGACAATTGTAACGAAAGAAATGTTAACGGAGAAATAGGGATTCGATTTCTCTGTGGAAGTTTAAGACTCCAGTTCTGTTTCTATCCGGTTTTTTCCAAACTCTTTTGCGCGGTACATAGCCGAATCGACCCGTGTGAGCATAGTATCTATCGTATCGCCGGTGCGGGCGGTGACAATTCCGAAGCTAGCGGTTACATGGGAGGATGAGAGATGCATGAGGCGTACGTCTTCTTCGAATGCTTGACGCAGTGTTTCGGCAATTACCTCGGCATTTTTATGATCCGTATCCACCAGCCCAAGGATAAATTCTTCACCTCCCCAGCGTCCGATGATATCGGTGCGGCGGAGACGGGTTTTAAGGAGTTCGGCAATTCGGATGAGGACGTTGTCTCCCGCTTGATGGCCGAGTGTATCGTTGATGGTTTTGAAATTGTCGATGTCGAAAAAGATAAGGCTTAAAGGATCGCCATTTCGTCTGCTGAGGTGGAGAAAGTCATTGAAGGAATCATTGAATGCGCTTCGGTTCATCAATCCGGTTAGGGTGTCGTTGCGTGCCATAAATTCGAGCTTTTTGTTGTATTCTCGGATCATTAGGAGAATGATAAATGTGATAATGACGGTTACCAGCAGTGAAGCGGCAAGGTTCAGATAAAAGGTTTGGCGTACATTTTCGGTGAAATCATCCAGTTTTGCTTCGACGATAAGGTACAAATCGAGTTCGGGGATATATTTGGTTTTGAGAAGATAGTTTTCGCCGTTTTTTTGATATTCGAGAATTTTGGAGTCTTTGACAAAGATTTGATCACTCAGGCTCTGGAGTTCCGGGGTCTCGGAAAGGTTTTGGATTTTACTGTCAGTCCGTTCGGATAAAATGATTTGACCCTCGTCATTGACGAACATCACGGTGAAATTGTATTCCTGCCGAAACCGTTTGAGCATATCATTGATGTACGAAATTTTTAGTCCGATTCCGGTGGCTCCGACAAAATGGTAATCGTTGTCGTATATTTTATGGTTGATAAACATGATTAGCGAATTGTCCAGATTGTTATTGAAATCGAGATTGATTTCATTCTCCCCCTGCAACTTTTTGAAATTGAAATACCATGCATTATCAGGTTTCGAACTGTTGAGACGTTCGAGAAAACCGTTTTGAGTGTAGTAGCTTTGGGTTTTTTCCGAAACCAAAAAGGCGACGAACATGCCGTATTTGTTTTTGATCGTATCGAGATAACGGATAATTTTATCACTGTTTTGTTCATCGTTGATAAGCCAGTCTTTGAGAAACGTATCGTGTGCCATCATCGATGCGACGAGGTTGGGTTCAATGACGTGTTTTTGGATTTCGGTGTAGATATTATCGACCGTCAGAGGGAGGGAGCGTGTTTTGAGATCGGTTTCGGTGGCGTGGAGAGAAACCATAAAATTGATGAGGGAAATACTGATTGAGAGGGCAACCATTAATACCGAAATGGTGATAACTATGTAGAAATTATTTTTGCTTTTCATTTGGCTCTTTTAAAACGTTATACAATAGAAGAAAGTGTAGCATGATTTTAAAAAAATGAAGTGGTGACCCCAACGAGATTCGAACTCGTATGGCCAGAATGAAAATCTGGAATCCTAACCATTAGATGATGGGGCCACATAAATGTGGTTGAAAAAGTGGTGTCCCGTGATGGATTCGAACCATCGACCCCTTCATTAAAAGTGAAATGCTCTACCAGCTGAGCTAACGGGACGTAAATAACAATAAACTGTTCCAGCACAATTTATGGACGGGAATTATAGCGGTTGTATCCTTTTTTGTCAATAGGATATGCGGCTAGAAGAGATATTCTTTTCAAAATAAGTGATAAGTACACTTACAGAACCGAAATAGTGTAGAAAAAATGATATTATTGTGATAACAAGAACATGAGGAATGAGAATGTTGAAAGTATTTTTGCTAAGTTGCATAGCTGTTTTGAGTCTTTGGGGCGGAACTATCCAGAATGATGAACAATTTAAACAAGCGGTTCTTCAGATGGGGAAAGAAAACAAAATAGTATTAATGATTTATACTACGGATGATTGTCCCGAGTGTGCCTATATGAAAAGCAAAGTGTTTCACGATAAAGCGGTGGAACCGTATATGAACCGTCATTTCATTGTGATCGAGAAAAATGTCCATAAAAGCAAACTTCCCGACGGGTACGATTTTTTCGGAATTCCGACGATGTTTTTTATCGACAAAGCAGGCAACAAAAAAGAGACGATCATCGGGTCTAAACGCCCCCAACCGTTTTTGGGTGAGTTGCACCGCATTCGAGGGATCAAATGAGAGCCCTTTTCTTAGCAACAGTTTTAGGGGTTACTTTGAGCGCTTACGATGCACTGCATCTCAAAAAAGCGTTGGAAGAGAAAGAGTGTATCGGGTGCGACCTTCGGGGAGCAAATTTGAGCCGGAGAGATTTTAGCGGCGGAGATTTTCACGGAAGTGATCTGAGCAAAGCCGATTTGAGAGGCAGCATCTTCGAAATGGGCGATTTCAACGGGTGCAGTCTGCGCGGTGCGAATGCTGAGGGAGCAGTTTTTTGGAAATCTTCGATAGAACGTGCTGATTTACGCGGAATTCACGCCAAAGGGGCGAATTTCAAAGGGGTACATTTTAACGGAAGCGATTTGAGCCGTGCCGATATCCGTGATGCGAAAGTGTGGAAAGCCGATTTTACCGATGCGATTCTCAGTAAAACCGATTTTCGGGGGTCTGAAATAGGGGGTTCTAAGTTTATACGTAACGATCTGCATACTGCCAAAATGAAAAATACCCTCCTTTGGCAAACCCGTTTTAGCGATGTCGTAATGAGCAAAACGCAATGCGCTCACGCCAAAAAAGAAGAGGCGATAGTGGATGCAAACGTGACGTGCCGTTAATTTTGTTTGGCTATCATTGCATTACATATAAAGGATTACCTTGTTTATAGACTATTTTCTCTCATTCGCCCTTTTCTTCTTTACCGCAATAGCGGTTTTCGGCATATTTCTTTTTCTCTATGCGAAAGTGACACCGTATGATGATTATCAAATGATCTTCGGTGAAAACAACACCGCAGCGGCGCTTGGATTCGGGGGAGCTGTTTTAGGTCTCTCTATCCCACTTTACAGTGCATTGATACACAGTGTTTCGTACATTGATTTCGTGATTTGGGCCGGTGTTGCTATGGTAATACAGCTTATTTTCGCGTTGATCCTCACCCGTTTGAGCGGCAAATTCTCGGTTAAAAAACATATCGATAACGGTGATCTCTCCGTCGGTACGTTTATGGCGTTTATGTCGATCTCTATCGGTTTGATTAATGCCGGTTCGATGAGTTACTAAGCCCATGGACAGGACACCCTCTCACCCCCCATCATCTAAGCGTATCCCTTCCCAAGGTTCTTACTAATGTCAAAAAGTGTCAAAGCAGCTTTGGTCGCTAATGGAATTATCGCTACGGCAAAAGGTCTCGCCGCCTTTTTTACCGGTTCAGCCTCAATGATGGCGGAAGCGATACACAGCACTGCCGATTGCGGTAATCAGGCTCTTGTTCTGCTTGGACAAAAACAGGCGGCACGGGGGAAATCGGAAGCCCATTCGTTCGGGCAGGGAAAAGCCAACTTTTTTTGGTCGTTTGTTGTTGCCGTTGTCCTCTTCTCCCTTGGCGGCTTATTCTCGGTTTATGAGGGGATTCACAAAATTATGAATCCCAAAGAGATTCACAATCCGTGGCTGATTGTCGGAATCATCATCCTCGCCGTTGTACTTGAGGGGGGAGCGTTAAAGATTGCCCTCAAAGAGAGCGGTACGAAACTCAAAGACATCTTTAAAACGATCGAAAAAAGCTCCTCTTCTCATATTCTAGTGGTTCTTATTGAAGATTCCGGTGCATTATTAGGACTTTTTATTTTAGCCGTAGGACTCGTTCTCTCTTTGTATGTAGACCCTGTTTTCGATGGGATTGCGGCACTGATGATCGGTATCTTACTGCTATCGCTTTCGACACTACTGTTTGTTGAACTTAAAAAATTACTTGTCGGTGAAAGTCTGGATCGTGAGACGATTCGACAGATCAAGAACTTGCTCAAAGAAGAGTCGAACGTTCTTGTCCATATCAATTCGGTACGGAGTATGTTTATCGGTTCTGAGGAAGTTTTATTGGTTATCTCGATGAATGTCAAAGATGATAAATTGGGATCTGAAATTGAGCAAGATATTAAAGAACTGAAATATAAAATTCAAAATATGTTAAAAGAACACAGGCTTCAAATTTATATCGATGTATTTGAATTTTGATGCTATAGCGTAGATAGAGGGGAGAAAAAGAATGGTCTATATCGTCCTGAAAATAGTATTGTCCGCATCCATTATCGTGGCGATAGCGGAAGTCGCAAAACGGAGTTCATTCATAGGCGGGCTTCTCGCTTCATTGCCATTGATCTCAATTCTAGCCATGATATGGATTTACACCGAGACAAAGGATGTCGAAAAAATATCTCAGCTCTCGATGTCAATCTTTTGGCTTGTCATCCCTTCCTTGACGCTTTTTGCGACTTTGCCTCTTCTCTTGAAAAAAGGGTTGAACTTTTATGTGAGTTTGGGGATATCGGCTCTTATCACTATCCTGGCCTATTATATTATGATCTGGGTACTGGGCAAAATTGGGATTGAATTATAACGAGTACTTTAATGGGAATAAACCTACAAAGGGATTTTTTTTCCTACGAATTTATATGCATCTATGTATCCTTTTTAATCCCTCTATAACTTCACTTTTTGTTGTATGTGTAAAATTAAATCGTATCTCATCACTTACTCTTGTGTCTAAATAGAACTGATTTCCAGGAACAAAAACGACCTTTTCTTTCATGCATTTTTGTACCAGTTCAAAACTATCAATGCCACCAAGCGAACCAAATAGAAACATTCCCCCTTTCGGTGTTTCAAATGTAAAGTCACTCAGATGATGTTTTAGTGCTTGTGTAAAAGTTTCCATTTTCATTTTATACGAAGCCCTCAAAAAATTTAAATGTTTTTCATACTTTGTACCATCCTCCAAGTAGTTGTTCAAAATATGCTGTGCAATGCTACAACTATGCAAATCTATAGTCTCTTTTATCATAGTCAGTTCTCGTATTATCTCCTCGTTTGCACGTACCCAACCTATTCTAAGACTGGGAGAGAGTGTTTTGGAGAATGAGCCTAGATGAAAACTATTTTCGGGAATCTCTGAACTTATGCTCTTTGACTTTTTCTCAAAATAGAGCTCACTATAAGGTGCATCTTCTATGATATACCCGCCATGTTTTAAAACTGTTTTAGCAATGACCGCTCTTTTTTCATCGGAGTAGAGGGAGCTTTTTGGATTTTGAAAGTCTGGAATCACGTAAGCAAATTTTGCTCTTGCATACACCTTTTCGAATTGCTCTACCTCTATGCCATCATGCTCCAAAGCTATAGGGTTCATATCTAACGAATTCATCTTAAAAATATTTACAGCACCCAAATAAGAGGGCTCTTCGATAACTATCTCACTTTTTTGAAAACGCTTCGCTATGATATAGAGAGCTTGTTGGCTTCCTGTCGTGATGAGAATGTTTGAGGCTTTTGTCTTAAAGCCCTCTTTGTTGTAAAACTCGGCTATCTTCTCTCGAAGTGGTAGTATTCCGTTGCTGATCGTGTACTGAAGATTTTTCGGATTATCAAATACCTTCGCACTCGCATTTTTTAAATCTTCTATCGGGAACAGACTTTCATCGGGTAAACCTCCGGCGAAAGAGATTGTTTCACCATCTATAGATTCAAGTATTTCTCGTATAAATGAGCGTTTCATATTTATACTCCTATAATTATTGGTGTAATTTTAGTAGAAACAAAAAACTAATTCTCAATTTTTATTGCTCAAATATCTATTCATTATTGCTTAATAATGATCTTGATATTGCTATAATAAAGCTATGAAAAAAGAAACTCTCCAAGAACACGCAAAAATAGCCAATGACATCATCTACTATGTGTACAAGTACATAGATACAAATATTAACCTTGACGAGCTGAGTCACAATCTTAGCGTTAGCAAATTTCATATGCACCGAATATTTAAAAATGAGTTTGGGAGAAATGTTTATGAGAGCATCAAGTCTATACGATTGCAAAAGGCGGCGAATCTGCTTTTGACAAACAAAAATTCAACGATCACTCAAATAGCTAAGATGTGCGGTTACAGCTCTCAAACCTCATTTGCAAAAGTTTTTAAAGAGAAGTTTTTTATGACTCCAAAAGAGTGGAAAAATGGCGGATTTAACTCTTATGTAGCTACCATACTTACAAAATCTCAGAGTGCTTCAAACTCTACCGCAGATTTTTCATCATTGAAACCGAGTATCCTCAAAATGCCTCAGATGAGAGCGTACTACATAAGACATCGCGGTTATGACAGAAGTATCAAAGAGACGTGGCAAAAACTGCACACATGGACACTTTGCAACGACGTGACGAACTTCACGCAAATTGGACTCCACCACGACAATCCAACGATTATTCCACTGGATGAGTGCCAATACATTGCTTGCGTGACGGTAGAAAAAGAGATTAAAGATGCGACTTTACCGACACTTCTCATCCCTGAAGGTATTTATGCAAAATTTGATTTTAGAGGAAAATACGGGGATGTTCTAAAATTTATGAATTGGGTATATTTTGAGTGGCTAGTTAATAGCGGTTACGAAACTACGACCAATCCCTCTTATGCCGTCTATCATAAAAATCACTTTTTATCAGAGGATGAAGAGTTTGATCTCAGCTACTATATTCCTATAAAGCTGTGATTTCCCACTCAGAACAATTTCTACAAATAATCTTCTCTTGGAGGTGTGAAAACATCTACAACTTCTCCAGCAGTTATTATTTCTAAGCTGTGTTCTACGTTTGCAGGGATTGAATATGAATCTCCTGCTTCTAATATAGTATCATTTGTGTCAAACTTAAGTCTATACTTTCCCGATACAACATATCCACTTTGTTCATTTGGGTGTGAGTGTGTCGGTACATTATCGGTTAATTCATATAGCATTTTTGTAACCATAGATTTTTCACCAATTGATAATACAACAAAGTCCACTCCTAAAAATGACTTTTTTACTGCATTGTTTGATTTTACTATCATTAAATTCCTTTTACATTAACTATATAAATTGATTGCTTATCTATCTTTGCATTTTATTGCTTAAAACTCGTTATTTAATGATCCATTGCCTTCACTTCAAGAATCGCTTTTTTAACCACTTCCAAATCCTTATCGTTTTTTGAGAGTTTTGTGATCTTCGTTACAGACTATTAACTTTTTTTATATTACAATGGTTTTTGAATATTATATAAAGGACTTGAAATGACACGCAAAGAGATAGCAGGATTGGTTCTGGGAACAGCATTAATGAGCGCACCGATGGCAATGGCGGGTGAAGCAGGGGCAAAATGCGGTACAGGCAAATGCGGCGGTTCAAAAAATAAAACCAAAGAACAAAGTAAATGCGGTGCAAATAAAATGGGCGCTGATACAATGGGTGCTGATAAAAATGCTTCTGCCAAATGCGGTGCTAAAAAAATGGACGCTAAATGCGGTAGCAAAAAATAAGGTCTGCGGATATGAAAACCATTCAAGGGTGCGGATTGGGTCTGCGTCGTGACTTCATCGATGAGTTGGCTGGGGCGCATGAACGTCCCGATTGGCTGGAAGTCACCCCTGAGAATTGGTTTTTTACCCCTCACCGTTATAAGGAAACCTTTGAGCATATGATGAGTGAGTATGCCGTGATCGCTCATGGCGTATCGCTCTCAATCGGCTCTCCTGAACCGGTGGATAAAAGCTTTTTGAACCAGATGAAGGCTTTTTTGGATCGGTATGACATTAAGCACTATTCAGAGCATATAAGTTTTTCCTCATTGGCAGGAAAGCAGACGTATGAGCTTCTTCCGTTGCCGATGACCAAAGGGATGATTGCTCATTTATCCCAAAAAATCGCTTCGGTGCAAGATATTCTGGAGCGTCCTCTTATCCTAGAGAATGCCAGTTATTACATCAGTCCTTACAGTGAGATGGCGGAGGTGGATTTTTTGTGCGAAGTGTTGGAGAGATCCGATACTAGCCTATTGTTGGATGTCAACAACGTTTATGTCAATTCGGTCAATCATGCATTTGATCCCGATGCGTACATCGCTCAGATTCCATCGTCCCGTGTGGCGTACATCCATATTGCGGGGCATTTGGAATATCCGGATGAAGAGTTATTGCTCGATACCCACGGTGAGGCGGTGTGTGAGAATGTTTGGGGATTGTTGGAACGAACTCTCAAAACGCATAGTGCACCGGTGATGATCGAGAGGGATAATAATATTCCGCCGTTGGCCGAACTGATGGCAGAGTATCGGACGCTTCAATCCATAGTTGGGGGTGTCAAGTGCAACTAGAACAATCCAAAATGGAACAGTTTATCGGTATTTTAACCTCCGATGAGCCCATTGAAAATCCTCTGCGTGATCGCAATCAAGTCTATCGGGATATGGTGTATCATCGTTTTTTCGAGACCATCACGAATATCTATCCGATACTCACCGCACAGATGGGAAATCAGCTCACTCTAGTGATTCGTGAGTTTCAGCGAGAGGGGGCTGCGTCACCTTTGATTGTTGAAATGGCATATGAGTTTGGAGAGTTTTTAAAACACCATCCGATTTATAACGAGATCCCTTATTTGGACGATTTGTTATGGCTGGAGTGGAGCGAGATGGAGTTGCTGTTAGAGCAGTTTAGCGATGAAGAGATTGCGTTTGATTGGGAGAAGAAATACACTCTCTCCTCATCAGCACGATTTAGACGTTTGGATACTCCGCTCTATAGAGGTGACTTTGAAAGCTCAGGCGAATATCCGCTCCTGCTCCATTACGATTTTGAAGAAAAGAGAGTCTATTTCGAGGAGATTACCCCCTTCGCTTACGAGCTATTGAAAATTCTTCCGACCTATACCCCTGCTGAGGCGTTAGAAGAGTTTGCAAGACGCTATGAGGTGGACACAGATGATCTTAAAGAGCCATTGGAACAGTTGCTGAATCAGTGGTGTGAGAAAAAAATCTTACAAAATGAGGTGTGAAATGTATACGTTAAAAGAAAAAATTGAAATGGTTTTTGATAAAGGACAAGATCTCTCTTTGTTGTTCCTGCGTTTGATTTTAGCGTACGGTTTTTATGAGCCGATGATGAGCAAATGGGCCGATATGGGTGCCGTAGCCAAATGGTTCGGAGAAGACTTAGGGCTGCCGTTTCCGTTGCTCAACGCCTATATGGCAGCATCCACGGAGGCACTGGGGGTGGTACTGCTCACTTTAGGTCTTGGGGTACGTTTTATCTCCCTACCGCTTATGGTGGTGATGATAGTTGCGATTACGACGGTTCATATCGGTAACGGTTTCTCAGCCGGTGATAACGGATTTGAAATACCGCTGTACTATATGCTGATGCTCTTTGCCCTTGCAACGCACGGCGGCGGGAAATGGGGTATCGATGGGCTAATGTCAAAAAAAAGGATGGAGTTGTAATCTATTCTTTAAAAAAGATAATCGGCAATAATTCTCACATTGGTCTCATCGTACGCTTTGCTTTGATAGAGTGATGTGCTGCCGCTGTCGTAATCGATCCGTGCCAGCCGAGT
>DATDUY010000238.1:0-3753 GCA_035290165.1 Sulfuricurvum sp.
AGACTTGGTTGATCAAAATGGTATCGCCGATTTTAAAAGGACGGGTGATAATCAGCGATATTCCGGCGGCGTAGTTGGCAACACTCCCCTGAATCGCCAAACCTGCCGTTAAAAAAACCGCACCCACAGCGGCGATAAACGGTGCTATCGATATCCCCAATTTGCCGATAGCGACCACCAGCATCGCTCCGAAGATCAATACACGGGCACCGTTGGCGGCAAATTTGCTCAGCGTCGGATCAAAATCGTGCTGCTGAAAAAATCTCATCAGAAGGTTGAAAACATATTTCGAAAAGAACCACCCGATAATTATGATGATCAAAGCACCGATAATCTGGAAACTGTAGTTGGCTAAAAAATCGATCACTTTGAGATAAAACTGATTTATATAGGCTAATTCCTGATCCATAAACGGCTCCTTATTTTTCTGGGGATTTCTTTTGTGCGGCGGCTTCTTGTTGTTCGAGCTTAGACAGTTCCTGAGCGGTACGTGCTCTATCCGCTTTGGCTTTGGCAAGGGCTTCTCGCGCCCGTTTCATAGCATCACTTTCCCCTTTTAAGGCTTTTGG
Organism: Sulfuricurvum sp.; assembly: GCA_035290165.1. Taxonomy (GTDB): domain Bacteria; phylum Campylobacterota; class Campylobacteria; order Campylobacterales; family Sulfurimonadaceae; genus Sulfuricurvum. The sequence continues at coordinate 570 of DATDUY010000238.1, forward strand.
ATCTGCTGTTTTTTGCTCCTTGAGGGCAATCTCTTTCTCTAAAGCTACGATTTCACGATCTGCCTTGGCAAGGGACTCACGCGTAGCCGAGAGACGTTGATGCAATGCTTCTAAAAATGTGTTCAACAACGCCGGATCAGCGGGAGGTTCTGCCACTACTTCCACAGGAATTCCCGGTTCTGGAACATTCGGAATAATAGGGGTACAATTTAGCGCACGTTGTTCCCAACTCCGGTTCGCATCATTATTGGCGATACAATCGAGCTGTGAGCGCGCCAACCCTCCTGCAGGCGGAATCGGCTTCAACACAATCTGATTGGAAGGCGAAGAGGGTTCAACCCCTTTTAATCCGTTAAGCCAATTCGCTTTTTCAGTATCAAATTTTTTCTGCCGGAAAGCTTTATTTAGAGCATCTTGTTTTTTCTGCTTCTCTTCAGCAGCTTTTGCAGCGGTCTGATCGATACCGTTTGACGTTTTTCCCGCTTTTGCACTGCCTGTTTTTGGATAGAGACCGGCTTTATAATAGCACGAACCCGCGCAGTCATTTTTATAGGTTGAACTCATACAGCGGGAAAAGTAATACGAGTTGCATTCCGACTCACTATTCCAACAGTGACCGGACTGCCCGGCATACTTCTGTAGCCATGATTTCCAGTCAATACAATACTCAGCTTGAACAACAGAACTGCTCACTCCCCATAAAAATAAAAAAAACGCCCATTTACTCCTTGAAAACATTGTCACTCCAAGGATTCTCGCGCGGGAGATTCTCAAGCGGTTTTACCGACTGAATTTCCCCCTTTTTCAAGATATTACACCCCTCACCCGCATGAATTTCGATACCCTTATCGCTGTTGGGCAAATGTGCCCACACCACCCCCTCAAACACTTCGATACGGGTTCCCTCAGCGGTACTCATCAGGGAAAAATCGGTTCCGCGAACCGCGCAGACGGCAGCCGGAGTTCTCACTTCAAACTTCTTCCCGAAATAGTTCTTTAGCTTTGCTCTCACCTGCGCAAATCCATCGGAGAGGATCGCTTCGAAACTCTCACCGGTATCGTCACTGGTGACGGTAAAACTGCTGTTTTGAGACAGTGCCACTTCGGCATCACCTCCGGCTACAAACACTCTGGCTCGGCTTTGTGAACCTACCTCGACCCGTTCACCTACCCGCAAAGGGATAGAAGGATCAGCGTTCATAGAAATTCCGTTCATTGAACGACGTACATCGCTGCCGATGGGGATAACAAGCGCTTTGTCACTCCCGTATTTGGCTACACTCTCTTGCAGCGAGGCCAATCTGTTTTCCTCTCGTTGTAGCCAACTCTTCGCCTGTTTCAACAAGGCGTTTGCTTCTAAAAGCCCCTGTTCGCTGATAGCAACCGCTTCACGGGCAACAGCCATAGCCTCAACATCTTTACTCATTCGAATATCCGTCTCCACACTGCGGGAAATCCTCATATCCGTTTCTGCCGCATCGACCCGCTTTTGTGCGGCGATTACAGCTCCCATTGCACTATCACGCTGCGCACTGACCCAGAGGATCGCCTGTTCGCCCGGTTTTGCCGCCTGAGCGGATGGGATGAATACTAAAACTAAAAAAATAAATAGGTAAATCTTCATACCACCATTATATCAATCTCTTCAAAAAATAAATCATACACGCGATAAAAGTCAATTTTCTCTTCATCTTTGTATAATAGCTTAAAGCATACACACCATAAAGGAGAGAATATGACGTTTCTATTAAAAGCGTTATGGATGATCAGTATCATCGGAAGTGCCGCAATGGCAAATGACCCTCTAGAAGAAGGACGCCGGCATATGGTAAGAGGAATGGCCGCTATTGAAATGGCCAAATCAGAAAAAGAACTTGCCGGCGCCGCATATGAGTTCGAACAAGCGACTCAGATAGCGCCTGAACTTGCCGCAGCTTGGTACAATCTTGGATCGGTACAATCCAAACTAGGCCGTTATAAAGAAGCAATGAACAGTTATCAGCACTATCTGAATCTCACTCCTAAAGCAGAAGATGCACCCAAAATACGAGATGAAATCATAAAACTGGAATACCGCATGGAGCAGGCGACAAAAGTTGCCTCTCTGGAGGGGAGATGGATCGATAATAACGGAAGAGTCTTTGATGTGGAAATGAAAGGGAACAGAATTAATATTACCGCCTATCGGAGCCCTGATGACGATGACGTTATATCCACCTATACCCTTGTCGGGAAAGTACCGGTATCGGGGAGAATTAACGAGAGCTTTCAGCTGGAAATGTCCGGACAAGAACTCAGCGGTAAATGGAGCAAAGACGGATATATGGCCGATAAATGCACAATTCCACCTGATGGCGGTGATGTAAGCGGCGAAGTGAATTATGAAGAGAATAAAATTATCGTACGCCACACGCGAACGAAATATTCTGCGGCTACCCAAGTAAACGTATTCGATGATTTTTGTATCGGTGTGCGGGTACTTGAGAGAAAAGAAGTTGAGCGGATTTTTCAACGCTATAACCCATAAAAACATACTCCTATAATATAACTTTTTCTTTAAGTTTATAGGAGTATGATTTATTCGAATTATTTTTAACACATTGCAATAAAAAGGAGTATTCGATGGAACATAACGGCAAATTAATTATTGTGGCAGATATGGGTGAACTTAAAAGTTATAAAGTACGGATGATAACCGATACGAATCGCTACCATTTGGAACTTCAAAACGATTTAGATTATATCGAAGGGCGACAGAGCGTGAGTGAAGCCCTCAGTGATGATCGTGGCAGATTTGGACATAAAGCGGGTGACGATCACGGTACCGAACAGGAGAGGGAACAGCGTTTGGTGAACCGTATCGCAGACGATATTTCTGCACTTCTCTCCAATGCACAGCCGAATTCTTGTTACCTTGCATTCCCCGCGAAACATCACAAAGAGCTGACATCAGCCCTCTCCGATCGAGCACAAAAAGCATTGGCCAAGAACATCGACGCCGATCTCGTCAAATGCCCGCTAGAGGATCTTCTCTCGCATTTTTAAACTTCATCACTAAATGCTAAGTTCCTTTTAAAGGAACAAGGCTTATACTTCTCGCATGAATGTTATCAGTAAAAAAACATTGATACTGTTTTATGAAAATCATCCTCAGGCAAAAACGCCTTTGGAAGTGTGGCACTCC
>DATDUY010000239.1:0-4734 GCA_035290165.1 Sulfuricurvum sp.
ATGCGTCAATATGAAACTTACCACTGTAATACCTGCGGCAACGAAGTCGAAGTCCAAAACGTCGGAGGGGGAACCCTCGTCTGCTGCGGCAATGAGATGGAGATGATAACCCTGAGTCTCACCGCAGTAAACCTGATGAAAGCGTTCGGCGGAGAGAGTATGGCACGCAACAAATACGAGTTGTTTGCCGATATCGCCCATGATGAAGGATGGCATGCGGTAGAGCGCCATTTCCGTGAATCGGCTTTTAACGAGATGTACCATGCCCGTGCCCAGTATAAAGCATATCATAAACTCATACACGGCTGTGAAGTGGATGCAACGGCTGAAAATCTCGACAGCGCGATGGGTGGAGAGAACTACGAGCATACGGTCATGTATCCCGGATTTGCCGAAATCGCAACTGCTGAGGGGCATAAAGATTTAGCCCGTCTGTTTACTGCCATCGGCAAAGTCGAAGTGGAACACGAACGTGAATATGCCGCGCTCAAAGAAGCTGTCATCGCGGATGGATTCTTTGCCAGCGAAGAAGAGGAGATTTGGGTCTGTGAAGTGTGCGGACATATCCACCGAGGGAAAAAAGCACCGGCAGCATGTCCTCTGTGCAAAGTAGGACGCGAATATTTCAAACGGGAACATTTAGATTAATTTTATCCCCTTTTTGGGGATGCGGAGGTTATGATGAAAACACTATGCAAACTCAAAAAAAACGAATTAGCTGCCGATTTCAAAAAAATACTCAAAATCGTCAAAAAGCCCAACTTTATATGCGAAAAATGTGCACGGGTCGCCAAAGATAAAAAATATCTCTGTAGCCCTATCCCTCTGAAAAAGTAGAATTATTTTTTTATGAAGTCTGAAATGACGAAAGAAAATAGAGTTAGACTTTTATCCTGCCATTTCATACAATCGTTCAGGTGCGATATCGGCACCGTTCGCCCATACAATCGTGTCCAAATCACTATCAAAATGAACCGTTTTAAAAATATGTAGCTCTTTTAACGGTGCAAATACCGTCTCTTCGTTTTTAGATTTGATGTAATTTTCCAAATCAATTTCCGATTCTTTCCCATCATTAAAACGGACAAATACACGATAATCACCCCGATATGCCGCATCAACTAACCAAATCATTACCGACCTCCTATACCAAAGGGTCTATTTTTTGTGGTTCTTTACCCGCTCGGGCAAGTTCCCAATCTGCAAGCAACTCATCACGATGATCGTATGCCCATTCAAGAACCAATGAAACAACTTTTTTGGGTAAATTTCCTTCTTGAATTTTTAGTTCATGGATGAGAAAACTTGCCCGATATTCGTTGTATTTTACATGAAAATGAGGAGGGTTATGTTCATCATAATAAAATGAGATGATAATCCCTAAGAAACGGCTAACTTCAGGCATCTATCTCTCCTCTTTGCAAATTGAGTAAATTATATCCCAAAACTTATAAAGAGTTTTACAACACGGAAGAAGTTTGTCCTTATTTGAAAAAAGATTCCGTTACCCTTCGACTGGCTCAGGGCGAACGGAAGAGGAGAGATTACTTTTTAAACATCTCATAGCGATATTGACTCATCGGGGTATCGTCACGGTTACCCCACTCTTTCATCGACGCATCGTACAATCGGATGTTTTTATATCCGAGTACGCCGCTAAGGACGAAATAGTTGAATGACGTCTCCAACCCTCCGGTACAATAGACAAGTACCTCTTTGTTTTTATCTAAACCGTACCCCTCTTTGAAAACACTCTCCAACATCACTTTAGGTTTGAGAATATACTCTTTATCCACGGAGTAGTTCCATGAGTAGCTCATCGCCCCTTGAATATGACCGTTACGTTTTACTGTCGGAGTCGGAGTAACTCCCAAATACATATCACTCGGACGTGCATCGATCATCGGAAGTTTTCCGAGATGATTTTTGACATACGTGATGTCTGCGATTTTCGATTTATCCAGTTTTGCTTTGAACGCTGTCGGTTTGATCGTCGGCTCGGCTTGGGTCAATTCGAGTTTACCGTTTTTCCATGTTTTCAATCCACCATCCAATAATGCAACGTTTTTAATCCCGTGATAGTTGAGTGCCCAATAGATATAACTGGTTTTCAATACATCTTTGGGATCGCTGATCGGAGCATAGAGGACGACATCTGTTTTTTCATCGATTCCCAACGCTGAAATCTCTTTTTCGATCTCCGCTACCGGACGGATGGAGAGAAAAGTACCGTTATCGAATCGCCATTTTCCAATTGCGGTATGTGCCGCATTGGGAATATGTTCTAAACCGTATACATCCCCTTCCGATACCTCGATAATACGAAGATTACTATCGTTTTTATGCTCATTCAGCCATTGCGGAGTTACCAACGGTTCGATGGCCAAAAGTGATACAGCACTCATTAAAATAGCGGTGAATATTTTCATTGTGATTCCTTATAACAATTTTGACAATCATAGAGAAGTTTCTCTTAAAGGATAATTTTTTTCCTTTACTAAATTCATTAGTAAATATTTAAACTTTGTTTACTTTTTTGTTACCGAAAAAGGAATACTATGATGATATGAAAAAACACTCTTTAGCAATATTCCCATTTCTACTCATGGCTAACCTCTGGGGAGGTGATGACATCCTCCTCTCACCCCAAAAACAAGAGATACTGCGTCAACAACAAAGTATTTATGAATCCGAACATGAAAAGCTCCGCACGAACTGGATAGCTCCTCTCAATCTCAATGCCTCTTACAGTTATGACAAAAGTGCACTGGGCGATTATCACAGTGATACCGAAGATCTCTCCGCTTCGATCTCTCAGGATATTTTTCGCTCCGGCGGAATCACCTATCAAATACGTTATGCCGATGCCAAAAAGCAAAGTGCCCAGATAGCGTACCGACAACAAATCGCCTTATTGAATCAACAGCTCTTTTTGGCACTCCTCACCTACCAAAAAAACAGTGTTTTACTGGAACAAAGTCAAAAACGGCTCGATAACAAAGAGATCGAAATCTTTATCAAACGTCAGCTCTACGATGCGGGGAAAGTCGATATAACCGAGCTAAACAATGCGTTTATGGAAAAAAGTAGTGAACTAAAAACGATTACTTCCCTCAAATATGCCCTCAGCGAACAGCGTTTTGAGATGGCAAAGGTCAGTGATATTTCTCCTGAAACATTTGCGATCCCTCGATTTGAAGTGATCGATAAGGAGGAGTATCTATCAGGGCAGTTTGATCTGCAATACGCGCAGGCACAGAGCGCAACGCTCAAAAATCTCTATGAAGTAACGACCACGAATTACCTTCCCAGTATTGCCCTCAATGGCTCCGTCGGATACCGTAATTATGACCCAAAAGAGCTCAGCGGAGCCTACAGCGGAGATTATTACAGTGCAGGTATTCAGATTAGCGTTCCGCTCGTCTATAATGCCTCAGCTACAATCCAAGAAGCCCAAGCCACCTATCACCAAGAAGCAGCCAAAGAGGCCGATAAAAAAAGAGAACTGAATGCTGAGTATGCTCAAGTGATCGAAAAAATCAAAAGTCATCAGGAATACATCACTATCACCTCCGAAAATCTCATCCTCTATGATGAGCTTATCCGTGTACTCCAAGCGGGGGTGAATGCGGGGACTAAAACAGGCTATGATTTGCAAACCCTCAAAAACACCAAAGCAATTGAAGAAATGGAGATCAAGATCAATGAGATCGATATCCAAATCCTCCTCGCACAACTCCATTTTTCCCTTAACTCCTCCAAGGAACTTTTATGAACCCTACTACCGATTCGATTGAACAAACACTCGGGCTCAATACTCAAAAAAAATCCTCTCTGATAAAATATCTGATTAGTGGGATCATTTTAATGTTACTCATAGGGAGCGGATGGTTTTGGATTAACAATGCGGCAAAGTCTAAAACCCTCTATATGACAGCCTCAGCTGAGACCAAAGCGCTCACTACCACCGTCTCGGCAACGGGAAATTTGGAACCGACCAACACTATCGATGTAGGGATTGAAGTTTCAGGAACCATCACCGATGTCCTCGTCGATTACAACGACCATGTCAAGACAGGTCAGCTCATGGCACGTTTAGATACCACGAAACTCTCCTCAGCCCTCACCAGTTCCAAAGCGGCATTGTTACGATACCAAGCCAATATCTCTGCAGCCAAAGCAGCCCTCTCCAATGCCAAAAATGAGCATGAGCGTGTCCACAAAATGTACACCTCTACGGGGGGAAACTACCCCTCTAAAAAAGAGGTAGATGAAGCCGATAATGCCCTCCTCTCAGCCAAAGCAGGACTGGATGCGGCCATCGCACAATCCGCACAAGCGAATGCGGAGCTCGAAACCCATCAAGACAATCTACGCAAAGCAAACGTTGTCTCTCCCGTAGATGGGATCGTATTGGAGCGAAAAGTGGAAATGGGACAAACGGTGGTCGCCTCGATGCAAACCCCTGTTTTGTTTACAATGGCAAAAAGTCTCGATATTATGAAAGTGATCGTCAGTGTCGATGAGGCAGACATCGGTGAGGTCAAAGAGAACCAAAGTGTAACCTTCACCGTCGATGCGTATCCCAACCAGTATTTCAAAGGACTCATTACCCAGCTGCGACTAAACTCTCAGATGGTCAACGGTGTGGTCACCTACGATGCAGTGGTCGAAGTTCCGAATAAGGATTTAAACCTCCGCCCCGGGATGACGGCAACGGCTCAAATCATCACA
>DATDUY010000240.1:0-3657 GCA_035290165.1 Sulfuricurvum sp.
CATTATGTTAAAAAAAGGGTGTGTTGCGGTTCATACATCGACCATCCAAGATTACAATCTGATCAATAGAATCGCACAGTATTTAAAAATGGCGGATAAAGCACTTTTCTATAAAGCTGAAGACAAGAGTCTCTTTGAGAGCGGGGTGATGTCTGATGGTGCCGTTGCTGCTCAGTTGGGATTGCCGGGGATATCACCGATGTCGGAAGTGGTTCATATTGCGTCTATGATAGAGATTGCACGCCATTTCGGGATTAAAATCGTCTTTAAAAGCGTTAGTGAACCTCGATCAATAGAATTGATCGCGCAAGGGCGTAAAGAGGCTATAGCGGTAGAGTGCGAAGTGGCTATTCATCATTTGTTCAAAAATGATTCAGCGTGTGGAGGATTTGATACCGATGCGAAAATCAATCCGCCGCTGGTCAATGAAACCAAACGGCTTGCTCTTATTGAAGCGCTTAAGCGGGGAGATATCCATTCCCTTACGGCACTCCATCAACCGAACTCTGATGTCCATAAAGATATTACGTTTTACGATGCCAATGTGGGGACAACGTCGATCGCCGAGTATCTTCCTCTAGCCTATACGTATCTGATTAGAAACGGTATTATCGATATGGCGAAGTTCATCGATTTGGCTTCCCGCGCTCCGGCAGAACATATAGGGATAAAATCGGGGAGAATTGAGGTGGGATCAAACGCCGATTGTATCCTTTTCAATCCTGCCCAGATGACACCGGTCACCCATCATCATAGTCTCTATAAGAACGAGACGTTAAACGGAAAAGTGGTGATGGCAATTTGCCGTGGCGAAGTGACACGGTTTTAAAGTGATTTGGCATTCCTAAATTCGGAAATCTCCGCTTCGACCATCTCATCAATCATGATTTTATAAAGGGTGGTGAGGAGATTCGGAGAGACACCGAACTCCATCGCACGGGTACGGACACGATCCATTACCGCTTCGAGACGCTCGTTCCCTTTGATCTCTTCAATGGAGTGTTTAAAATTTGCCGCTTGTTTGACGTAGCTGTTGCGAGCAGCGATTAGCTCAACGATTTGATCGTCTAAACGGTCGATATGGTTACGAACTTCCGCAAGGGAATGGCACTCTTCAATTTTCATTCAAAATCTCCCTTTTTTACATAGCGATATGATACCATATTATAGTATTTCCCTGTACGTATCACATTTGTATCACACGAAAACGTATAATATTATCTTATTTCGATTTTTTTTACTTATTTTACTATTTCTTATAAATATTTAAGACTAAGCGGATTATGATGTCCTCAGCGATAATTTAAATTCGCAATCGATATTGCATACGATAAAGGGGAATCCATTATGAACATTTCAAGACGTGACTTACTCAAATTTGCCGGACTTAGCGCAGCAGCAGCTGCGGTTACCGGTTGTACAACCGCTACAGGTGCAACTCCGGGTGCACAAGGAGCTGCCGGTAAAATGCTAGGCAAACATCAAGTGGTTATTATCGGCGGTGGTTGGGGCGGTTTGACCGTTGCTAAAGAATTGAAAAAAATTGATCCTAAATTCGATGTTGCGATTATCGAAAAAAATGACAGCTTTATGTCATGTCCGTTTTCTAACTGTAACCTTGGCGGCTTAAAAGGGGTTAGCCTCAGCACATTGACACATGACTATTCTCAAGCGGTTGAGAAAAACGATTATGGTATGTTGACAGCTGTAGTAACAGGGATTGACCGTGTAAACAAAGTGGTTCATACGTCTAAAGGCGGAGTAGGTTATGACATCCTCGTTCTTGCACCGGGAATCGATTATAACTATAAAGGGCAGTTCCCAACGTGGTCAGATGAAAAAATCGCAAAAGCACGTCGCGCGGCTCCTGCGGCATTAGTTCCGGGCGGTGAGCACGTAGCATTGGATCGTATGGTTAAAACTATGGAAGACGGTGATGTTATTATCACAGTTCCTGCAGGAAAATACCGTTGTCCTCCGGCACCGTTTGAGCGTGCAAGTATGATCGCAAACTTCATGAAAAACGAAGGTATTAACGGTAAAGTTATTATCCTAAACGAAACAGCTGAAATTGCTAAAGGGGCTGCGTTTAAAGAATCGTGGGCAGAAATTAACAAAGGTGCTGTAGTACACGAAAGTAACTGCAAAATTTCTGATGTTGACTTTGATAAAAAAGAGATTACGTACGTTCAAACTGTATTCAAAGATAAAGAGGATACTGAAGGTACTAAAACAACTAAAACGATTAAATACGGACTTTTCAACTTTATTCCGCACAATATGTCAAACCCTGTCATTGAGATGGCCGGTGTTGCTGTTACTCCGGACGGATTCAAAAAAGTTAAAATGGCTACAAGCCCTGAAAAACCGGTTTCATTCCAAACAGCTACTGATGCTGCAGTATATGCAGTCGGTGACGTTGTCGGACATGCGATTCCACCAAGCGGACAATCTGCGATCTGGTCAGGTAAAGAGTGTGCAAAAGAGATCGCTCACGTACTTCACGGTAAATCATACAGTGTTGCCTCAGCTCTTCCATACAAAAGTGCAAATGTTTGTTACTCAATGGTTGGTGAAAATCCTGAAGAAGCGATCATGGTTAATCATGAGTTTATGGTTTCCGGTCCGGTTATCGGTTCAAAAGGAAGCGTGCCAAAAGGTGATGAAGCGAATAATAAATTCCGCTCAACAGGTCTTGCAAAAGCAACACACGATTGGTACAAAGGCGCAATGCGCGATTTGTTTAACTAATACCAGTTATCTTACTCTCCACTCGGAGAGTAAAAGAAAAATCTGCTACACTTACTACTCAAAATCATTCACACGGAAAACATTATGGATAGAAGAAATTTTTTAAAAGTAGTTGCTGCAAGTGCAACGGTAATGGCTGTTAGCCCTTCGATGATTCGTGGAAATCTGTATGCTGCAGATGGAACATTATACATAGCGTATGAAAAAGTTCAGCTTGTAGATGCTGCTGGAAAACCGATCAAAGCATCGGCTCTGGCAAAAGAGGTTACCTATATTTTCAACTATCCTCATGCTGCAACTCCATGTATGTTGATCAACTTACCTAAGCCAACATCCAAAGAGGTAGAGTTAACATCGGAGAATGGAGAAAAATACGTCTGGAAAAGCGGTGTCGGCAAGGATCGCAGTGTTGTCGCTTATGTAGCAATTTGTACCCATCAAATGACCCACCCGACTCCGAATGACAGTTTTATCACCTATGTTCCTACGACGAAAAAAACGATGGCGTATGATAAAGGGGGAGTCATTGTGTGCTCTTCACACCTTTCGGCATTTGACGCGGGTGCGGGTGCAAAAGTATTAGGTGGAGCGGCTACACAGCCTCTTAACTCGGTCGTCCTCGAACAAGCAGCCGATGATACTCTTTGGGCAGTCGGTATTTTAGGCTCTGATAAATTTCAGGATTATTTCAAAAGTTTCCGTCCTGAGTTAAAAGAGTTTTACGGTGGACCGGCAGAGGCGAAAAAACTGGTTTCTATCTCGGCAAAAACGGTTAAGCTTACTGAATATTCCAAAGAAATTATTCAATACTAAAAGGGGTTATTATGAAAAAAAGTTTTACAGTATTGGCTCTTTCATTTTTACTGGCAGGGTCGCTTAATGCAGCAGGGAATGATCATCGAAGTA
>DATDUY010000241.1:0-3594 GCA_035290165.1 Sulfuricurvum sp.
TGTGTCACCGCCGATGTTGTAGTCCCCGATGATCGCAACGTCATACTCAGTTGCTGTAACATCAGTTGTATCAATGTGGCTCATATCGCCTTCAAAGATATAGTCACGAACCGCGTCATTAGCGATGTGGTGACCCAATGATTGAGATACCCCACGGAAACCTTCACAGTTAACCGGAACGATCGTTTTACCGATCTCTTTTGCTTTAGTTTTAGCAACCGCATTGATATCATCCCCGATCAAACCGATCGGACACTCTGATTGAACAGTGATACCGTTGTTAAGAGGGAAAAGTACTTCGATTTCATCGATACATTTACCCAATTTTTTATCTCCGCCGAAAACGATGTTGTTCTCTTGGAAATCCGAACAGAAGTTCATTGTAACGAAAGTATCAACACCAGTTACCCCGATGTAATAGTTACGACGACCTGCACGGCTATATTGACCGCATCCGATAGGACCGTGGCTGATGTGGATCATATCTTTGATCGGACCCCATACAACCCCTTTAGATCCCGCATAAGCACAACCGCGTTGACTCATAACACCCGGAACGGTTTTTTTGTTTGAGCGGACATCACCGCAGGTTTTTTGATTTTCATCATTTGGAGATCCGACACCGAGATGTTTTTCACGGTTTTTCGCCGCTTTCTCAGGATACGCTTTTAAGATCTCTTCAATGGCCGCTTTTTGTTTAGCTTCTAGTGTTTCTGGACCCATAATACACCCCTTCCTTACGCGACTTCGATACGGAATTGTTCCATCGAATCTAAGTTGTGACACAATTTCATTGTTTCATCATCTGCTGCATCTACACGCTTAGAGATTGCAGACATTTGGTAACGGTTCATGTAGATCATGTATTTTTGAGCTTTGTCAGGGTTCTCTTCTTTGAAGTAGTGAACCAATGCACGGAACAAAAATGTAGAGTTGTTGGTATAGCTGATCCACTCTTTATCTTTGTCTTTTGTACCCATCAACAATTTGATCTCTTTAACGTCACTGATATCAACACCGGCAATTTTTTCTGCAACTAATTCGTCTGGAATTTGATTCCCCATATCTGCTGGGAAGTGAAAACCTAATACAAACATCTAATCTCCTTTTTCTGTTGTTTTCTTTTCATTATTAACAAGATGTTATTTGTCATTTTCATGACGACCATTGAAGATTCCTCAAAAGAGGAACCCACGGGGTAACGTGACTAATTAAGCTTCTGCTGCTTTTCCAACTTGACTTTCGTCAACTTCGTCTTCAAGACCGAATGCAAGAAGCAAGTCTTCAAGATCATCCATACTGATTGGAGTAGGGATAATTTTCATATCGTTATAAACGATTTTACGAGCAAGCTCTTTGTATTCGCGAGCTTGGTCAGAATATGGGCTGTATTCAACAACCGTCATACGACGCAATTCAGCATGCTGAACGATGTTGTTACGTGGTACGAAGTGGATCAATTGAGTTCCGATACGTTGAGCAAGCTCTAACGCCAAATCGTACTCTTTGTCTGTCATACGAGCGTTACAGATAAGACCTGCAAGACGTACTCCACCTGTGTTTGCGTATTTCAAAATCCCTTTAGAGATGTTGTTAGCCGCGTACATCGCCATCATTTCACCAGACATAACGATGTAAATTTCTTGTGCTTTACCTTCACGAATCGGCATTGCAAATCCGCCGCAAACAACGTCACCAAGAACGTCATATGAAACGAAATCTAAACCTTCTTCATCGTAAGCACCCTCTTCTTCGAGGAAGTTAATCGCTGTAATAACACCACGACCTGCACAACCTACTCCTGGCTCTGGTCCGCCTGATTCTGTACAATTGATCCAACCGCCCGGAGTTTCTTTATCAAAAAGACCTTTTCCCCAAAGACGGGCTTGTTCCATCTCGACATCTTCGATGGTTCCCATTTCTGCTGCAAGAGAAAGAATAGTATCTTGTGCTTTCTCGTGAAGAATCAAACGAGTTGAATCCGCTTTTGGATCACAACCAACGATCATAATATTTTTATCGAAATAGTGTGACATTGCTGCCAATGTGTTTTGAGATGTAGTAGATTTACCGATCCCACCTTTTCCGTAGAACGCGATTTGTCGCAAGCTAGCTGCTCCAGCCATGTTAACCCCTTATTTTTGAACTTCACTTAGGTTGATGCAAGGGGTGTTCTATGGTTTTTTACGACATTTGGCTATGCGATGCGACAAAATAGGATTTTAATGACAAATTTGTAGGAATAGCTTTTGCAGGATCATACATATTGTATTTTGTACGCTTTTTAGAAGGATAATCTCTTAAATAATAGAAGGGAATATTTTGAGAAAAAAACTAGAGGCGATACATCAGTCCCATGTGACTGGTGGTAAACCCCTGTTTTTGGTAAAAAGCAATGGCATTAGTGTTTCGATGATCGGCACCGAGAGCTAAACGTTTCAACCCCGCTTTTTCAGATTCAACTATCAGCGCTTCAAGTAACGCTTTTCCTATCCCCCTGCCCCGATAGGTTTCGTGAACCACAACATCTTCGATGATTCCGACGTATTCGCCCATCGCAGTAGAGACAAGCTGTTGTACCGTTGCCATTGCGATAACATGATCACCTTCCTGCGCTACCAATACAATCGCACTTTGAGTCTCAAGCAAATGACTCAATCCCCGAGATTGTTTTTCCCTATCGATCGTAAAATCATCCTCAATTGAAAAAAGTTCGCTCAGCAATCCTGCCATTTCATCAATATCATCATAACACGCTCTTCGAACTATCATCGTCCCGTTTTCATCCGCTCTAATATCTCACCCAGTTTATCGTGACGCAGTTGTATCAGCCGCTGGATTTCATCGTAATCGAATTTTCCGAAATACGCCATATCGAAAAGTCGCAGTAGAGCTGCCCGACAGCAGCTTTTGTCACACTCTGTCACCAGTTTTTTCGCTTTTTTATAGGGAAGGGAGGTTTCTTGAAAAATGGTGATTGCTTCCGCAACGCTCTTGTTGCCACATTCACACACTTCGAGAGCTAAGACCTCTTCTTTTGTCGCCATGCTTCACCCCTTAGAGGGAGTGCTCCGCTTTATATGCGTTAGCTTTTTCAACCGCCTCGTAGAGTTTCTGAGCCAAATCAGGCATTTTTACGTGATTCGTCCACACCGTATCTTCGACGATATCGTGGATTTCAGAGGCGACTTCTACCGCTAAACGTTTGAGTTTGGCCAACTCTTTTTTGTGTTCTGCTTCATTCATCTCTGACATACTAGATCCTTTTTAAATCTATGGATGCATTTTTTATTCATCTGTGCAAGACTATTTATAATCTATTTTCATCGATATGTATATTACTGAGTTCCAACGCATAGAGGACAAGAGTAATATCGATTTTATCAAAACTGTTACATAAAAGCGACTTTAAATATTCTCGCTCAGAGCGCTCTGCTTTTTTAAAACTTGATAAAAATTTCCCTTTTTTTGAGACAACAAGATCCGTAATGTCTTTGTCCATTTTAATGTCTTTCATCACATTTTTGATATCCGTTTCAAAAAGTGCCCCCAACATCGTGAACATTCCGGCAAGATAGGCTTTGTCTTTATCAC
>DATDUY010000242.1:0-2052 GCA_035290165.1 Sulfuricurvum sp.
ATTCTACCCTCGGGTAGAATTACTCTTACACTGCAGCTATCATCCCTTCGACATAACTTTCAATTACGTCCCTATTTTATAAAATGATTCCTATCTACAATGCTGATAAATTTTTTACCAAGGTTTATCATGTCAAAGAAAAAAAAAGCAAAATAGCTATATGAAATTGGAATACTTAAAAATATTGGTGAGTCTCGGTTTATTTACACATAATATTTCAATCTATATTTTTAATGGCTGAAATATTTTTATTTCGCTCGCCCTGAGCCTGTCGAAGGGTATTTAGTTCATGGTTCGACAAGCTCACCACGAACGGAAACTGTAAATTACGTAAACAACTTCTGATACTGAATATTCCCATACACGATATGCAAAACCTTCACAAGACTTTTATCTTGTAAATATCGATAAAAAATGAGGTAATTATCTACGATCAAAATTCGGCAATCTATATCAATCTGTTTTTTACTACACATTACCCCGACATTCGGAAAAATAGAGAGATTTAAAATTGCTTTTTCGATACGGGTTAAGTAGCTTTTTGCTCGTGAGGGGCTATCTTGATAAATATGGGCGATTAGTTCATCCAATTCATCAAGAGAATCTTGAGTATACTCAATCTTATTCAAATGAATACTTGTTTTTGAGCATCGTCATCGCTTCTTGGTGTGTTGCAACCGTAGGAGCGTCCATTTGACGGCGTAAATGTTCTTCTAATTCGATAAAAAAGTTCTCTTTTTCTTCAGTCAAAGTTACGGCTGAAGACGGTAAGGTTTGAAAAAAAGCTTTGACTTTATCCACCATCGACTCATCATTGATCTCAAGATGATACGCTACCATTTTCGCTCCTCTTTTTGATTATTACTCAAATTGTATCACGGATTTATTTCAAATATTCAATCACTCTCTCCAAATCAACGCTTCCGTTAATCTGGGAAGGGGGTAATGTTTCCGCGTTTTTCAATGCGTCCGCAATGCCCTCCAATGAGGTAAACTGTACATGCGAGACGTATTTGAACAACTCACGCTGCAAAAACATCTGCTCCCCTGTGATAATCTTACACCCGAATGTCGCCGGTTCAAGGGGGTTGTGCCCCCCGATAGGGGCATAAGCTCCCCCTAAAATCGCGACGTCACTGATGGCGTAGAGGTTGTTAAGCTCTCCCATTGCATCGATAAGGGTAATATCACTCTCCAGTGCTTGAGACTCACTCCATCGTGAAAGGCTCATTGCCGGTGCGATCTTAGCGATAAGCTCTCCCACTTTAGCAAACCTCTCAGGATGGCGAGGAACAACGAGCAGTCTCGCGGAGGGATTATGGTCGCGATAAGCGATAAAACCTCGCACTATACCCTCCTCTTCCCCCTCGTGGGTACTTGCAGCAACAATCAATGTCCCCGCAGGTTTAGAGTAGTGCGCAGTCGCTTCAATCTTTTGGGCAAGTTTGATATTCCCGACCACTTCGACATTACGTGCGCCCAAAGCGATAAAACGAACCATGTCCTCACTGCTTTGGCAAAAAATACGATCACATTGACGCAGTAAAATCCGATAGAACCAACGCATCCGATAATATTTCGAGAAGCTTCGGTCACTGATGCGGGCGTTGAGGGCGATAACCCTTGCCCCTCTTGTACGTGCCAGACGAAAGAGCAGATACCAAAATTCCGCTTCCACGACCACAACGGTTTTAGGACGTTCAATCCAAAACCATAGCCAAATCTCATAGGGAAGATACCGTACCTGTGCAACGTATTTGGATGCCGCTTCAAATCCTGTATGGGTAATCACACTGATAGCGATACGTTTATCTCTTAATTTCTCCAGTATCGGTGCAATCGCTTTCGCCTCTCCAAGTGAGCAGACATGAAACCAAATATCATGAGGTTGAAAAGAGGGATTATTTATACCGAAAAATCGTGCCGGAATCGAATCGCGATATTTTTTCTTGAACGAAAAGAGGATTAAAAGGGGGAGAGCTACGACGTAAAATAACGCCGCAACCAAAGTATAAAAAAGGTCGAATACTACGTTACGCACCGATAGCGTCA
>DATDUY010000243.1:0-2375 GCA_035290165.1 Sulfuricurvum sp.
CTTGACCGTTTGACGCAAGAGAAACATGCCCTACCGTGTCGCTGAGCATATCAGAAACCATTTCACGAATAAGCCGTTCGTCATCTACAAACAAAACATGAAGTTTTTTCGTTAATGTTAATTGATTTTCCATTTTTAGCCTTTATTATGTGTATGCAGTGGAACGTTAATGGTAAAAAATGCACCTTTGTCGCCGTTGCCGGCGGTAATGCTTCCCCTCAGACGCTCTTCGACGATTCGTTTGGACATGTACAAACCGATCCCAGTCCCTTGGGATTTGTGTTTGGTGGTAAAATAAGGTTCGAAGATTTTGTCAACGTATTGAGCACTAATTCCCCCTCCGTTATCGTAAATACGGATAACGGCTTCGGAAGAATCATCCGAAACGCTGCACTCTATATGGATAGTGCCGCCTGTATCTGTGTTAGAATTGATCGCATCTTTTGCATTGTTGAATAGATTGAGCAATACCTGTTTGATATCTTCGGGGAAACCGAAAAGTTCTATGTCAGACTGTATTTCTAACTTCTCCAATGTGACCCCTGTAGCATTAAAACTGGGTTCAACCAGAGCGATCGTGTTTTCTATCGCTCCGCAGAGGCTGAAGAAGATTTTTTCTCTGTTCGGCTCAAAATGACCTCGAAAATCATCAATCGTTTGTGACATATGGGTGATGGTATCCATGGCTTGTTTCAGCGAATATGCCATGGCTTTGCTATCTAGCGTTCCGTTGCTATGCTGACGGTGAACTTTTTGAAACAACATCGAAATAATATTAAGCGGTTGTCGCCACTGATGCGCAATATTACCGATCATTTCTCCCATCGCAGCTAGCTTTGCCTGTTGGAAAAGGAGGGAATCTTTTTGCCTGTTTTTTTCAATTTCCTCTTCAATCTTCACTTCCAGATCGTTATTGAGTCTCTGGATCGTTTTTGTAGCGGTGTAACTGATGGAGAGGGAATAAACCAGCTGATAGATCTCTTCACTGTTGAACGGTTTGCGGATGTAATAGGTATTGCTTTTGAGCGCATCCAATATCTCTTTGTTTGTCCGATCCGAGTAGGCGGTTGCGATGATGATATGGACATTTGGATCAATCTGTTTGAGCCGAAGGGATGTCTCCAGCCCGTCGATTCCGTTCGGCATCCGCATATCGACGATACAGACAGGAATGGTTGAGCCTTCTTCGTACTGTTGGCGAAAAATCTCCACCCCCTCCAGTCCGTTGTTGGCCTGAAAAAGATTGAAATTCATTGTTCGATCCGTCGGATCGATGGCGCTGCATTCAATATCATGCAACTCTTCAAGCTTTAATATTGCATCTTCAAGGCTCGTTTTTTTATACGGCGCTAATATTGCGCCATAGGCTTCGAGTATAGTGGTATCATCATCAATGGTAAGAACGTTATGGGTACAGTCATTCATGATTTGTTCCCCGGGGAGAGAGTGATTGTAAAGAGAGTCCCTTTTCCGATCCCATCAGATTTGCAGGTAATCGTATGCCCATTTCCGGTTAGGAAGTTGGCAAAAGAGTGCAGTCCCAGACCGTGTCCGTCTTTTTTTGTCGTAAACCCCTGTAAAAATACATTTTTGCTTGTCTCTTCATCCATCCCGATACCGTTATCGTAGACGTCGATTACGATATTTTCATCCATAACAATAGCATCATTGTTCATCATGTCCAGTTCGAAAAAGCTCCCCTCGATAGGGACACATCTAGCTGTAATTTTGATAATTTTCGGAAACAGTTTGTGGCTTTTGTCTGCTGTAATAATCGCATGAATTGAATTTTTCAGTACGTTCAGCAATCCGTTAAAGAGATGAATACGGTTAATTTGGAAACTGAGTTCGGGATGAATATCGATCATGAGTGCAATATCGTTTTTGAAGAGCTGCGGTTCGATAACGCTTCGTATTTCGGTGACAAGGTCTATAAATTTGACCAATTCATCCATATTGTTTTTAGTATTTTTATAAAGCTCTTGCTGATAGGCTATGGTGGTAGCGATATTGCTGATCGCTTTTTGGAGATTTTTCATATCGCTGTCTAAGACATTTTTGATCGTATCGGTCAGAGAAGACTCTATAATGTTAAGGCTCATCTCGATTTTTTTGAAATTTTTCAAATATTCTTCCAAAACACTCTCTTTGACGAACTGTTTGTTCCCCTGAAGCTGCTCTTTGATATGGTTAAAATATTTGAAAAAGAACTGCATCGGTTCGAGGTTTTTGATAATACGATCAGAGAGATGCTGCGCTCCCGTAACGATGTTTCCGATGTTGTGTATGTATTCGCTCGTGACGTCGAAAATACCTTGTTTATAGGCGAGTTCTTTGGAAATACTGATCTCATTTTTGTGTAATTCGACAACATT
>DATDUY010000244.1:0-3780 GCA_035290165.1 Sulfuricurvum sp.
AGAACGCAACCGTGTTGTGGTTCTCGGTGCAGGGGTAGCAGGTAAATCAGCAGCCGATGCAGCAGCCGGTTTGGGTGCCGAAGTCGCAATGCTTGATATCAATACCGAACGGCTTACCTATTTACGGGATGTTATGCCCTCAAACGTAACGATGCTTATGTCAACGCACGATGCCATATTAAATAGTATTAAGGATGCGGATCTGATTATCGGTACGGTACTTGTTGCCGGAGCCAAAGCCCCGAAACTCATTACCCGTGATATGCTGAATGCAATGAAAAAAGGTTCTGTACTCGTCGATGTCTCTATCGATCAGGGGGGATGCTTTGAAACTTCACATCCTACTACCCACTCAGAACCGACATTTGAAGTAGGGGGGATTGTCCATTACTGTGTCGCCAATATGCCCGGAATGTACCCTCGTACTTCGACCATTGCACTGACGAATACGACACTCCCTTATGCACTTAAGATTGCTTGTACGCCGTTGAATACACTGTTGAAAGATGAAATGTATCTCAGCGCATTGAATACCTATGACGGATATGTTACCAACGAAGCGGTATCGATCGCGCACTCTATCTCTTATGGGACCCGTACATGAGTGGACTAGATTAAGTTTTTGTTACTAATACTCAATAAAAGTAAGTGACAGCACATCATTTTTGTAGTTATCCTGACATTTGTACTCTCTATACCCTTGAGAGAGCGCAATGCCGGCTAAATATTTTTTTCCTTCATGAGTGATAAAACGATGCTGCGGCTGTTGTGAATTAAAACGGAGGATATCGTCATGCAGCTCAAGGTGCTCCATAGGATTTAACAACGGGTTGGTTGTAGAGAGTATTGTCGCCTTGCGATCGACAAAACATGAAAATCCTGTTTTTGATGAGGGAAAACTATCGTTTAACATCGCTTGAAATTGCGGATAGGCATCAAAAACAATACCGATACCTCCGATTGTTCTTTCATTTGATCGGATGGTTGCACTGTAAATATAGGTTGCTTTGTCGTTGTAAAAGGGTGTAGTATCAAAATTACTTACGAAATAGTTTTGTGCATTGGAATTGGATAGTGTTTTGCTGATGTATTCGTCGGAAACTTTTTTCCCGAGGATGTGAGGGTCGTTGGAGGAAGCGATAATGGTTGCATTGCGATCATAAATGAAAAGATTGGTATAAACGGTATATAGGGAGTTGATATAGTGTAATACCTCAGTAAGGCGCTTGATATTGGGAGTTTCCGCTGAGAGCTCTTCTTCAAAAACAGGAGTCATGGCCCACCATCGACTGTCATTTGCCCGTTCATAAAGGTTACGATCCATGATTTCGATACCCAGTTTTGCGGAAGCTTTGACATCGAAAATTAACCCTTCCATTATGGTGTTTTCCAAATTTCCTACGGTATCTTTAATCGTAGAGAGTATCGAAGAACTGACGGTGCGAAGATTATCGAGGACAGGAGTCAAAACATATACCCGCTCTTTTGAGGCAATCAGCTCACCGTTGATGATAACATCGCTCAAATCTTCAATCACATCATCCGCTTTATGGATAATCGCTTTGATGTTCTCATCCAACGAACATTTTTCATTGATAGAATCTTGAATCGGAGGCTTTTTGGTACATTTTTTGACATTGATAAATGCTACGCTGTTCCATGGTGCACCGTAATATCCCTCATACCCTTTTGTCTTGGCTGAGATAAAAAGATTTCCGTTGCTGTACGTGATTCCCTCAATGTTATGAATATTTCTAAATTCATGTATCATCTTATGAGATTCTTCCGATGATGCGGTGATAATATCTTTTCCGTCCGTGAAAAATATATGCTCTCCCGGATTTAAAAGCGATAGGAAAATACGTTCCATCTCATCTTCAAAGCGAAAGCATAAGACGAGTACACCGATCGGAGAATTGTTTTCGACAATCTTTTGGGCAAAAATGAGGCTTTTCTCTTGGGATGCAAAGAGATCGCTGTGACCATAGTGTTCTATGTAGCTATCGCTTTGCAATGCACGTTGCAGAATCGGATCGCTACTAAAAGAGGGAGAATTTTTTTCATTTATATTCAGCCGAATATTTCCCTCCGTATCAGTGATGATGATTTCATGGTAAACACTGTATTTCATCGTGTATTCGATAAGACGTTTACGAAGCAAATCAGAGGAATATTCCCCCTTTAAGAAATCGATTATGGCGCTGTCCGTTGCTAAAAATCCGACGTCAGCGGTCCGTTCAAAAAGATTACGGATCAGGATGTCTATGCTGATTTGAGCTTTGGAAAGGAGTTCTTCGGAATATTTTTTTATATTTTCACGAATTAAGAGGGGGATGAGTTCTTCTTTGAGATCGCTGAACGTTTCAATCGTTTTTTCAGTAAAAGAGAAGAGATTAGCCGCTTTCTCAAGGGCGCATATTTTTCCGGTTAGGATGATCTTCTTCAGAAATCGGTTTTGTTCATCTAAGAGTTTGACGCTTTCTCCGATAAACGGGAATAGGTTCAAAAACTTTGTACTGCTTGGCTCATCATGCATTTGTTTTCCTAATTGAAATAACGCCTAAAACAGCTGCAAATGCGTACTATTTTTTAGTGTTGTATTAGAAAAAGATATGCATAAAATATTCTAAGTATTTTCAAACCACAAAAGCCCCATCTCTATAAACCACTTCATCCCCAAGCGAAAAGGTATGGGTATCGGCAAAGATATCGACATGGTATAGACCGTCTCGGCGTTTAAAACCGGGTTTTCCGTAGGTGCCGTGTTTCGCCCCCAGCGAGATATGAACCCCGCACATCCGCTCATACGTTCCCGTGTCGGCAACGGTGCGTGTTTTACTAAAGGCACGGTTCAGTCCGAACCCGAGCTCTCGTATCCAAACAACCCCCCCCTCATCTCGGCGTATATTAGAGAGGATGAGATCAAAGGCGGGCGTCGAGTTTTCACACGCGACTACTTGCCCCTCTTCGATAATGAGGGTGATTGGGGTTTCGGGGGTATTGATCTTATACGTGACATCCCCAAAACAATAAATTTTCACCCGTCCGTGAACGGCTCTGAGATCTTGCGCTTCGGTAAATACTTCCCCCAGCGGAAACTGACCGCCCCAGTTGGGCAGCCCCGTGTAATCTCCGATATTGACTTTGGCAGATTCGAAAGCCGAACCGTAGATTAAGAGCTCACCGCCACTGTCGAGGACTCCCATCGGTGCCGCATCAATTTTAGCCTGAAGCGTACGACCGACATGGCGGTAATACGTTTTGTCATATTCCAACGCATCAATGAAGTAGGATGCTTCATCATCCGACATACGGCTCAGATGAGGGTGCTCGATTACTTTGAGTTTGAGTTTAAACAGCTCAACGCGCAGTCGAAACGCATCAAGGCGAAAATTGGTCGATTGGATCAATACGACCAAATCCGAAGGATTTAGAGCCTCTAACAAAGCCCGAACTTCTTGGGGCTGGTGTGCATCAAAA
This sequence comes from Sulfuricurvum sp., assembly GCA_035290165.1. Taxonomy (GTDB): domain Bacteria; phylum Campylobacterota; class Campylobacteria; order Campylobacterales; family Sulfurimonadaceae; genus Sulfuricurvum. The sequence continues at coordinate 3,481 of DATDUY010000244.1, forward strand.
TCGATCATACGAGCATGTGGCAGGGCGCGTTTATACCCTTCCATTAAAATGGTAGAGATAAGACATCGTGTGTCATACACCACAACCGCATTCTCTGAAGGGCTGTGATGGAATGCTTCGCTCAAAAGAGTTTTTAGGTACTTTTCTGCTCTGATAATCAATTCTTTTGTCTGCAATTATTTTTCCTCGCGATGTACAATGGTTATGAAACTTATACGCGAATTATAGCTTACCCGCTTAAGAAAATACTACACTTGCGTACCCTACAACTTGAGAAGTATCTCCGCTTGCATCGGCACT
>DATDUY010000245.1:0-4470 GCA_035290165.1 Sulfuricurvum sp.
GCCGAAAATCCGAAAATGGACTTTGTCCCATCACCGGGTCTTATTACCAACTACCTTGCCCCTGGCGGTCCGGGAGTTCGTTTGGATTCGATGGCGTACACCAACTATCACATCCCATCAAACTACGATTCGATGATCGGAAAATTGATCGTTAGCGCGTTGACATGGGAAGATGCGGTACGTAAAGCACGACGGGCGCTGGATGAATTTCTTATCGAGGGGGTTCCGACAAACATAGCGCTTCACCGACAAATTGTCCGCGATCAGGATTTTATCGACGGCAAACTCGATACGGGGTATCTCGATACGAAACTAAATACGTTTAATCTCGAAGCGATCCACAATATGGACGATGAAGAGGCGAAAATGAAGCAGATTCAATCGATTATCAACGTTATCAAAGCAAACAATATCTCTGTTCGCCACTAAAACATCAAGCCCTCGGGCTTGGGTTCTCTCCTAATATACAATCCCGCTTCCCCCGCCGTTGGCTGAATGAAAGACAACCGTATTGTTTTTACGGGCATAAAAACGGATTAACAGTTTTTGTACTGTCGGCTCGATGGAAGGTTTAAACCATCCGTTGTTACTCACGGCAATCATATAACGCGCATCAGGAGTGTAGAGCTCTTCGCGGGTTGCTTCATAACAGACAGCATTGCGAAATTTTACCCCTTTCACCTCAAAATCGGTCGGTTTATCTGCTGTAACAAAATCGGCTCCTCCGCCGAAAATTTCGCGGTTTACCCATCCGCGTAAAAACTCAGGGAGGGGGATGTACTCTCCGAAAGGGACGAGGATCGTTTTTTTAGCAACCGTGACGTTCCCCTGATCAAAAAGATAGGAGACGTTGTAATTCAAACCGTCCTCTTTTTGAAGGGTTCCGGTGAGGATAGCAATATGGAGTGAACGTTTCGCGAGGGCTTCGGATATCGTAATGTGTTCATTCATATAGAGGGGAAATGCCGACTCGGGAAGGACGATGAGATCATAATCATGTGCAATCGCATCATCGATGGCATCGAAGTTCTCTTGGAGTGTTTGATCCAACCGCTCCCCCTGCCATTTAAAATCCTGAGAAATATCAGTGGAGACGAGTTTGATTTTTACATTCGGCAAAAGAGGCTGCGTGTAGGAGGTTTGAATGGCTCCTGCAAGCAATAACAGCGGGATGATTTTTTTTACTCCGTTGAACCCTGCCGTTGCGGCGAGGGAAAAGAGAATGAGGGCAAATTGCCACTTGGTAAATCCAAGATAACTTTCGACGAAAATTAGTTCGGGCTGCATCCAGTTGAAATCCATCGGCCAGACATAGGTGAGACCGAAAAGGATAGCTGCGCGGATGAGCGGATTGGACGAGAGAGCCATTGCACCGTAATAGAGAGCATAAACGATTCCGAAGCCCAATGCAACAAGCCATGTCGCCCATCCGAGGCCATAATACTGAAAACTGAATCCGATCCAGTAACACCAGAGTAACCCGATCCAAAAGCCGCTGATGAGGACGGTGCGTTTGGGAGCATGCAAAAGGGCATAGAGGGCAATCAGTCCTGAAAAGGTGTTCAAAGCTTTAGAGGTGAGAGCGAAGTGTTCCCAATAGATAAAGGCTGAGAAAAAGAGTGCAATGAGCAAAGGGGCTACAAAGAGTTCCATAAGGGGGGTTGATCGATATTTCATACAGCAATTATATCGTTGTTAGCCACATTTCAGTATAATGCCCCAATTTCACATTACCCAAGGATATCCATGGAAATTGTTACCCAAATTCTCCCATTTGTCTTTTTGATCGCTATTATGTATTTCGTGATCATTCGTCCCCAAAACCAGCAGGCTAAAAAACATAAAGAGATGGTTGAATCTCTGGCTAAAGGGGATAAAATTATCACCACCGGCGGATTAATCGTTGAGATTAAAAAAGTTGAAGAGAGTTATTTCGTAATAAAAATGAATAACAATGACACCGAAGGGCGACTCGTTAAAGATGCAGTTGCCAGAAAGTACGAGGATGAAGTTTAATTTCCGTGTCGTATTACTTATAGCTGCTGCACTTTTCGGGATTCTTTTCTCGATCCCGTCCCTAACCCAAAGTCAGCAAGGTGCAAAGGTGACCCTCGGGTTAGATCTTCAAGGGGGGTTACATCTTCTTTTGGGCGTTAAAACCGAAGAGGCTGTCAATTCGCAACTCAAATCGGTTGCTTCCGGTCTGAAACATTTTTCGGAACAGAATGATATTTTACTCGACGGTCTTAGCGTAGAGGAAAACCATGTTGTATTTTCTCTTTTGGACAGTGAAGACGGCCTTAAGATTGATGAACATTTAAAAACCGTTCAAGGTGCTGTTGCAAAAGCTTCAGGCGAAGCGTACAGCGTTTCTTTTAGCTCGGAAGAGGTTGAAAAGTTAAAGGCACAAGCTGTTGATCAAGCGATTGAGACCATTCGTAACCGTCTCGATCAATTCGGTTTGGCGGAACCTGTCGTTGCACGGCAGGGTGTTGACAAAATTTTGGTCGAACTGCCGGGGATCGAAACACCTCAAGAAGAGCAGCGTGCACGTGAGCTGATTTCCCGTGCGGCGAAGCTTGAGCTTATGGCGGTCGATGAAGATCGCTCCATGCGTGTCAATGATATGGGTGAGGCCGAGGCAGCAAGCTTTGGGGATAAAATTCTTGAAGATGCCCTTCAGCCTAAAATGAAACATCTCGTAAATGAGATTCCGATTTTGGATGGGACGATGCTCACTGACGCACAGGTCGGGTATGATCAAAATAACCGTCCGGTGATCAATTTTTCACTCAACTCTGCCGGTGCACAGGTTTTCGGTGATTTTACCGGGAGAAGTGTGGGTAAACGTCTCGCGATCGTTTTGGATGGAAAAGTGTACTCAGCACCCGTAATCAATGAACGTATCGGCGGTGGAAGCGGTCAGATCAGCGGTAACTACACAATCGAAGAGGCAAACGATTTAGCGATTGCTCTCCGATCCGGTGCCTTGCTTGCCCCTATCTATATGTTGGAAAAACGCTCTGTCGGGCCAAGTCTGGGAGCGGACAGTATTAAAGCCTCTTTGCTCGCATTGGTGAGCGGATTTGTATTGGTTATGATTTTTATGATGATGTATTACGGTTTGGCGGGAATTATTGCGAACTTAGCGGTATTGATCAATATCTTTATTATTTTGGCAATGATGGCACTTTTAGGTGCGACACTGACATTGCCGGGTATGGCGGGCATCGTCTTGCATATCGGTCTTGCTGTTGATGCCAATATTATCATCAACGAGCGTGTTCGTGAGCAGTTACGATTGGGTCTTAGTGTTCGAAAAGCGTTGGAAGAGGGATATGCTAAAGCGATGCGGGCTATTTTGGACTCCAATATTACCCAAATTATTGCGTGTACCATTTTGTATGTCTATGGAACCGGTGCGATTAAAGGGTTTGCCGTAACGCTCAGTATGGGTATTTTAGCCTCTATGTTGACGGCAATTGTCGGAACCTACGGGATTTTTCAACTCTTTACCAATCGTATTGAAAAATCGAAAAACTACAAAATGTGGTTTGGAATGACGAGAAAGGTGAATGCATAATGGAATTGTTTAAAGAAGATAAAGTCTATAACTTCCTAGGCAAAGGGAAAATCTTTTTCGTTGCTTCATTTGTCCTTTTCTTTTTAGCGATTGCTCTTATCGCGACAAAAGGGTTTTCTTTCGGTATCGATTTTACCGGAGGAACGGTGGTTCAGGTAAAATATCAGGGTGTTGCCCCTATTGATAAAGTACGTGAAGCGTTGGAAAAAAATGAACTTTTCAAACACGCCAGTGTTACGGAATTCGGTTCTCCTGAAGAGATTATTATTAAAACGGCGGCATCGACGGATGGATTGAGCAAAGATATCGGAGACGTTACAAGGGAGATCCTCAAAGGAACGGGTGAATTTGAAATTCGTCGTGTCGACATGGTCGGACCGAAAGTCGGGGATGAACTTCGGGTTAAAGGGCTTACCGCTTTTCTTTTGACGCTTGCAGCTATAATGGCGATGGTTACGTTTCGGTATGAGTGGCGTTTTGCATTGGCGGCGATTATCGCGATCGTCCACGATATCGTTATTACGTTTGGTTTTGTCTCCTATTTTGAGATCGATTTCAACATCGAGAGTGTTGCGGCACTCCTTATGATTCTGGGATACTCGATTCATGATACGATTATCGTATATGACCGTATACGTGAACATATTCAAGAGTCTAAAAACAGTGATTTTGTTATGATCGTGAATGAAGCGGTTTCTCGTACTCAGTCTCGTACAACATTGACCTCATTGACGGTATTTTTCGTCGTATTAACTCTCTTCTTGTTTGGGGGAGATATTATGATCGGTTTCAGTTTCCCGATGCTTGTCGGTGTTATAATCGGTACCTACAGCTCGATTTTCGTTGCTGCACAGCTTGTCGTGTGGACAGGGTTTAGTGTGAGTCGA
>DATDUY010000246.1:0-2716 GCA_035290165.1 Sulfuricurvum sp.
CCAAAGAAAAAATTATCGAGAAAGTGGTCTACAAAGATCGTCCGGTAGTGCAGGAGAAGATTGTAGAGAAGGTGGTTTATAAAGATCGCCCGATTCCACCTGCAAAAGTAGCACTCAAATCGGCTGACGCGACCGAGAGACTCAACAAAGCATTGCAGCAAAAGCTCACCCCTCCTAAAACGACGAAGGTGGCCGCATCAAAAGAGCTAAAAGCTCCGGTTAAACAGGGGAAATCCTCTGCGTACCGTATGGCATCCAATGCCCCGATTTACAACGCTCCGGGCGGTTCTGTGGTCGATACATGGGAAGCGCGCCGATCGTTTACGGCAGGGAACCCCTCAGGCGGATGGGTACATATCACGGGGTATTTCGTCAATCGCGTATGGCAGCGTACGGCGGATGGAGAGAATTTGTATGTTAAAGAGAGCGACGTTATCCGAAGATAATGGGTGATGGGACGGATTAAAATCCGTCCCACGGCATTTTTGCCTCTTTCCATCCGAACATAAATCCGTTTTCGAGGTTGTAGGCTTTGATCCCCTCTTTGGCGAGGAGATTGGCGGCTGCAGTTGAGCGGGGGCCGCTTCGGCAGACCAAAATGACCGAATCGACATTTCGCAGTTTCATCGCTTTCATCACGTCACTGACAAAGTTTTTGTTAAATACCTCTTTGGCATCGTAGAGTTTTTGGATATCCACATGCCCTTTGGTTTTATCGGTTTTGAGTTCAAACTCGGCACTTTTAACCCGTTCTTCAACCGATTTCGGGACATAGGTCCACTCATACGCGGGGATATTGATAAATCCTTCTCCATGACCCGTATAGATAAATTCAAGAGTCGTGCGGACATCAACGATAATCGCTGATCCTTTTTTTTGCATCTCATGCGCTTCGGCAGCACTAAGATCACCTTCATAAATATCTTCACCGTTTAACGCTGCACAAGCAAGCAGTAGAAATAGCAGTTTTTTCATCAAAAAATCCTCACAAAATAGCAAACGCGCATTGTATCCTAAGAAGATTATAGTCAGATGAAAAAAATTAATGTACTATATTAAAAAAATAATGACGGAATGATGATTGATATAATAAAGATTGTTTATGTAACCGATTGGGCTCTAGGCAATGGCAGCTTATCCAATAAAGATCCCTTCGGAGAAGTTTTACTCAGTTTTGATGCAGAGGTAAGTATTCAAGCGGAATTACCCGATTCTTTTGATGATATCGATCTGCTGGTTCTTCATCCCATGCAAATGAACAGTACGATTTTTGAGACGATCAGCCGCAGTAAAAATGAAAATCAAGCTATAAAAACGGTCGTGATTTCGAGCGCACACGGAAGCGATCTGTTTTTGCAGGCGATTGATGTAGGGGTTGATAAATATCTCCTCAAACCGTTACTTCCGAGTGCGGTAAAAAAAGTTGCTGAACGGCTTATCCGCCAATCAATAGAGGCCAAACAGGCACAAAAAGCGTATAAACAAATTAATTTAATGTTCGGAGCCATCTCGAAAACATCCCTTTTAATCCGAATGGAAGAGAACGGTTTGATCATTGAGGTGAATGATCTGTTATGCCGATTGTTGGGATATCAGAGTGATATTATGATCGGAAGCCATTGGATGCGGTTTGTAGAACGCCGTTTTTGGAATTTTTTACGCTCACTTGTACGCGAACGGCTTCAATCAGGAGAAATCTATCGGGGAATTCTCGAATTCGTAAGTGCCAAAGGTGAACCGATAACGGTTGACAGCACTGTTTATGCTATCCGTGATCAACGCGGAGAGATAGAAGAGATCGTTTGTATCGCACAGGACGTGAGTGAGGTAAATCGGGCTATTGTGGCAAGTATGGAGCAGTTGATTGATTATGAACCCTCTTTGACCGTTTTATTTGATCATCGATACGAAGCGATATTGGTCAATAGAAAATATTTAGATTTAAACGGGTTTGAACGAAATGAAGATTTTTTCCAATCGTGTTCTTTATATTCATGGATGGCAGAAACTTCCTATGGATTAGAACAAATTGTTTTGGGCGGATGTACGAGAAAAGAGGTCTTAGAATCCATTTTTATGCAGGTACACAACGGTGAGATACAAGGGCGAATCGTTACGATTGATCCCGATCAAACGACGCAATACTATACCGTTCACATCAGTTCCATGCCCAACCCGATGATTCGCAGTGAGGAGTATCATATCCTCTATTTTATTGATGTTACGCCGCTTGAACGGTTGAAAGAGGATAAAATCAATGATGCAAAACTGATGAGTGTCGGGCGTTTGGCGGCGGCGATTACTCATGAGATCAATACCCCTATTACCTATATCAAAGGAAATCTGGAATTGTTGGAGTGGGAGTGTGAGGAAAAAATCCCTAAAGCTCTTTCTTTGTTTCAGCCGATACATGAGGGAATTGCCCGTATCGAATCGATTGTCAATTCGATGTACGAGTTCGCCGGCACCGGTAAAGAAGAGATGAAGCCCTGCAATATCCATACGACGTTGGTTTATGCCCTTCCTATTATCTTAAACCGCTCTAAACATATTGTCCCTATTTGGATCAACGAGGAGCTGTTTTCCCTTGCAAGCACCTATGATACAACCTCTTGTATGACGATGGGGATATCCAACCGTCTGGAACAAGTGTGGATTATAATGCTAAATAATGCGTTAGATGAATTTGAAAAGGGTACAATACCATATGAAAATC
>DATDUY010000247.1:0-3834 GCA_035290165.1 Sulfuricurvum sp.
GACGATTAAAATGGATGATCTCTCCTGTGCAGGTGGAATACGGCGTAGGTTCGCTTTTATACGTGCGATCAGTTCATCGGTGTTGAACGGTTTGGTAACGTAATCATCTGCTCCGGCATTAAGAGCGGCTATTTTATCCGCCTCATCGTGGATAGCTGAAACGACAATGACGGGTGTTTGTTCATCCACTCGATAACGTTCCAAAAAATTTACTCCGCTCATATCGGGTAATCCCAAATCGAGTAAAATTAAATCGAAGTGTTCATCAGAGCCTTTTTTCAATCCCTCTTTTGCAGTAGCTGCACTCTCCGTCATAAATCCGGAAAATGCTAACGTCATTGCCAATAACCGACGGATAGAGGGGTCATCGTCCACGATTAAAATACGGTGACTCATGATTCGCTCCGTAGGTTCACACGAACACAAAAGTAGCCATTTTCCAACTCAATTGCCAAGGTTCCCCCATGCACTTCGATGATGTTTTGGGAAAGGCGTAATCCGATCCCTGAACCCGGTTTCCCCTCGGAATTATCAAGCCGCCCAGGGGTATTTCCGAGGGTGGCTATCGTATCGGCTGAAGGAAGATCCCCGTTATTGCAGATGACAAGGGTAATTTCATTAAAAGCAGTGGTAAGCTCAACACTCACTTCATCTCCGTATTTAAATGCATTATCGAGCAGATTCCCGATGGCGAGCTGGAGTAAGGCTATATCGGCACTGAGCGGGGGAATATCGGGTGAAAAAGAGAGTTTTGCCTGTCGGTTCCAGTCATTTTCAGCTATGGCTAGCGCAGACGATACCACATCATCTATCCGAAGCATCGTTTTATTCAACGGTGTTTTTCCCTCACGAAAGCGCGCGTTTACCAGTAGATTATCGATCACTTTTTCCATGCGGCGTGATCCCTCGACGATGGTTTGTACCATCTCCTCTTTATCCTTGTCGGCTAGGGTGAATTGTGGATTGGAGAGATTGCTGGCGGCTCCGCGTATGAGAGTCAGAGGGGTTCTGAGTTCGTGAGACAAAAGATCAATCAAACTTTTTTGCATCGTTTCGACGACCTTACTCTCTTTAAACCCTTTGGTTATTAGGTTGAGGATCGGTCCTGTCATAATCGTCGTTACGAGTGCCATAACCACAAACATCGTGAAAAGCTCTGTGGAGAGTATCCCCATCTCATACCCGATGTTGAGGACGACCAACTCCATCAACCCCCGTGTGTTCATCAGTATCCCCAAAGCAAACGAATCACGCCAGCTAAACCCCATATATTTGGAGGCAAGGGCACTTCCGAAGAGTTTTCCAAATACTGCCATGACTATAATCCCGCCGCACACGATCCATGCGTCTACACTGTTGAGCAATCCGATTTCACTGCGCAATCCCGTCAACGCAAAAAAGAGGGGCAGAAGCACCAAAAGGCTGACGTATTCCAAACGCGGTGCAATGAGCTCTTTGAGTCTCGATGTTGCCGATGAGGGCATCATCGTTCCCGCCATAAAAGCGCCGAAAAGAGCATGAACCCCGATCGCTTCGGTAGCGAGTGAAGAGAGGAGCAGCAAGACGATGATAAACGACATTCCGTTCATGCTGAGCCGCTCACTTTGAGCGTGACCGATTTTTGCCAACAATGGGCGGATGATATAGAACATGATAACCACGTAGAGTGCAATCAAGAGCAATAAAAAGAATGAGGAACTCAGTGATCCTGAAATTGAGAATGCGATAATCAACGCCAAAATATACCATGCCGTAATGTCATCGGCGGCGGCGCAGGTGATTGCCATCGATCCGTAACGGGTATCACTGATATTCTTTTCTTTGATAATCCGAGCCAGTACGGGGAACGCGGTGATACTCATCGCGATACCGATAAAAAGGGCAAAAGGGATAAAGGTGATGTTTTTAGGAGCGAAAATCGGATAGAGCCAATAAGCTAACGCCACCCCCAAGAAAAAGGGAAAAATGATGCTGACATGACTGATAAATACCGAAGCGCTCGATTGTTTTTTGATTTTATCAAAATCAAGCTCCATCCCGACGACAAACATAAAAAAGATCAACCCAAGCTGACTGATGAGATGGAGATTACCGAGGGATTCTTTGGGAAAGAGAGAGATAAACAACTCGGGAAATAATGCTCCCATGAGCGATGGTCCTAGGATAATTCCCGCAATAATCTCACCTACAACCGTCGGCTGTGCGACAAAGGAGACCAGATAGCCGAATAATCGTGTGACGATCATAATCACGATAAACTGGATCAGTAACAGAGGGAGGGGATGGTGGAGCTGTTTGAGAAAGGTGTCGCTGATCGTTGTCGGTAGCGACGAAGCCACAGGGGCTATGACTTCAGAGAATAGATGGCTCTCTAAAAGCGTTCCATAATGGAGGATACCCGCAATGGCGATCCCGAAGAAAAGGATCAATGCTATATAGATTAAAAGTGTCTTTTTCATGGCTGAAAGTGTAGCGCAGATCGTGTCAGGAAAGTATCAAGAATCCTTACCCCACAAACCGATACCCAATCCCCGTCTCCGTAATGATCCGCTTGGGACGGGCGGAATCGGTTTCGATCTTTTGGCGGAGTTGATTGATAAAAACGCGTAGATAGTGGGTTTCGTTTTGATACCCGATTCCCCATATTTCTTTGAGCAACCATGCGTGGGTGAGGACCTTGCCGCTGTTTTGCATCAGGATTTTGAGGAGGTCAAACTCTTTTGGAGTGAGTTTTAGCTCTTCATTAGCCAACATCACCGTGTGCGAAGAAATATCCAACGAGAGATTACCGCTTATTAGCCCAGAAGCGTTATCCCCCATACCGATACCGTGACGACGGAGAGAGGCTTTGATACGTGCTAGTAGCTCCCCTGTTCCGAAAGGTTTGGTTAGATAATCATCACATCCCCCCTCCAATGCCGCTATTTTTTCAGCCTCACCGGAGCGGGCAGAGAGGACGATAACGGGGGATTGGCTCCATTCTCGAAAGCGCATTAGGAACTCTTTACCGTCCATGTCGGGCAACCCTAAATCGAGCAGTACCAATGCGGGGGCTTCGATTGCGGCGCGGTTTAATCCTTCTTTTCCCGTTGCAATGGCTACTACGTGATAGCCCGCTGCACCCAGTGCCACTTCGAGCAGTTTGCGAATGGCACTGTCATCATCGATGATTAAAATACTCTCTTTCATCCCTCACCTCGATATGGAAGTTGCAGTGTTGCACAAAACTGTATCCCATCACTCATCGTCTCAACACTTCCCCCATGCATTGTAGCGATTCGATATGCTACGTACAGCCCTAAACCTATCCCCTCAACGCCTCGAACATTGCTCAATCTCGAAAACGGCTTCCATGCCATAGTAGCTTCGTTCTCAGGTGGGATGGAACCTGTATTACAGATGCGGATCACTATACCGTCTGGATCAGACTTTAGGGAAACATTGACGGCATCACCGTATTTAAAAGCATTTTCCAGCAGGTTGAAGAGTGCCTGCTCGATTAAGACGGCGTCCCCTTGGATGGTGGGAATCTCCTCTTGTACGGTTAACGTTGCAGGGAAGGTGTGCTCTGTTTTCGATAACGCACTTCCCAAAAGTTCAGGGATGTCGCACTCTTGGATTTTGAGTTTTAACATACCGCTTTGGAGCCGTGCAGTATCGAGGAGATTATCGATCAGCCGCCGCATCCGAAATGCACCGTTGTCAATCGTATGATAAAGCTCTTTTTTTTGCTCACTGTTTAAATCAAGCTCTTCGGTAAGTAACCCCGATGATGCCCCCATTATTGCGGCGAGCGGTGTACGTAATTCATGGGAGAGGGAGCCCAAAAGTGTC
>DATDUY010000248.1:0-2121 GCA_035290165.1 Sulfuricurvum sp.
CTTTTTCAACTATTTTTTCTTTGACAACAGGACGTTCTTTATAGACTACTTTTTCAACGATTCTCTCTTGAACGACAACAGCAGAAGGAACTTTTTGCATTTGAACAATCATCGCGTTGGCTTTTGCCAACTCATTTTGGAGCGCTTTGACTTTAGCATTCTGATCGGATACAACGGCGGTGTGTTCAACCCCTTTAACCGCTGTTTGCCCTTGCATCGGACGGGTACGAAGTTTCTCAATCTCGGCTTTTGCATCGGTTAATGAAGCTCGCAGTGCCGCCGCCTCTTTATCGGTTTTCCCCATCGATTTTTCAAGCGTGTCCAAATCTGTTTTGGCTTTTACAAGGGCGCGTTTGAGATTTTCCCGCTCGACTTTGCTCACTTTGATCGTGTTAGTCTCTTTGGCAAGGCGTTCATTTTGAGCGGCAAACTCACGATATTTTTGATCTTTGGAGGTGAGCGTTTTTTCGAGACTTTGAATGACCCCTCTTTTTTGGGAAAGTTCACGCTCTATTTCAGTATTACGTTTTTTGAGACTTTGCAGTTCACTATCGCGTTGTTTGATCTCATTTTCGAGATTTGAGATCCGTTTTTGATACCCTTTGATTTTAGCCGCAGTATCCGTATTAGAGAGAGCACTTTGTTCTTGGCGGCACTCTTCGTATTTTTGTCTGAGTTTGGCTACATCGTTGAGAATAGCTTGAGGATCATTGGCACCGTATAGGTACAAGGCACTTAGTACACTCAGTAAAATAGCTCTCACACAGATCCTTTTTTGGTTAACTTGACACCCATCTCTAAGTGGTGGGTGTAGGGGAATTGATCGAATGCAGCCATCGCATCAATCGTATGGGTACGAGAAAGTATCTCTAAATCGCGATAAAGGGTTTCGGGATTGCACGAGATATAGAGGAGGTGATCGAAACGTGCGGCAAAAGCACACGGCTCTTCTCCCAAACCTGCACGGGGAGGATCGACAAAAAGGGTTTTAAGATGATAATCAGAGACGCTCAACCCCTCCAGACGTCGAAATTCACGGACACAATCAAGGGCTTGGGTAAACTCTTCCGCCGATAGACGGACAAACTCGATATTCTCCACACCATTGAGCGCCATATTTTGTTTTGCCGCGTGGATGGAAGATTTGGATATCTCCGTCGCCAATACACGATCAAATGCAGTTGCTAACGGGATCGTAAAATTCCCCGCACCGCAGTAGAGTTCAAGGAGATCACCGCCGATACCATTCAGCTGAGAAAGCGACCACTCAATCATCTGCTCATTGACTCTCGGGTTAGGCTGGGTAAAACTGTTCTCGATATGGATATAACGGTATTCACGCCCGTTGATCTGAAGTTTTTCGGTAACGTAATCTTGGGAAAGGATCAGTTTTTGTTTTCGACTCCGTCCGATGACGTACACACCGAGCCGTTTTTCGAGTTCACGTGCCCTGCCCTGCCACTGCTCATCGAGGGGTTTGTGATAGAGCATACTAAGGGTTACTTCCCCCTCACCTGAGGCCAAAAAATCGACTCCGAAGAGCTTGTGCGCGATCTCTAAATCACTGATTTCCAACAGAAGCCTCTCCATGATCGAGGCAATATGAGGGGAGACGATAGAACATCTATCAATTTTCAGTGAGCCTTGGCGATCCAGTCGGCTCATCGCATAGGAGATTCCTTCATCGTCGTGATAAATTTTAAATTCGGCACGGAAACGATACTGCTCGCTCGGTGAGGGACAAACGGTAATCTCACCCGCATACAAAGGGGAAAAAATGGCTTGCACCGCTGAGAGTTTATGGCTCAGTTGCCCTTCATACCCCTCTTCATAATCGCGGCAGCTTCCGCAAAGACCGAAATATTCACACTGCATTGTAACCCTTATTTGACGCTGGCGATCAGATTGCCGATGAGCAAATTCCACCCGTCAACCATGACAAAGACAAGAATTTTAAACGGCATCGAAATCATAACGGGAGGGAGCATCATCATACCCATTGACATCAGAATCGAGGCAACAACCATGTCGATGACGAGAAACGGCAAGAAGAGCAAGAACCCGATCTCAAACGCCGTTTTCAGCTCACTGATCATAAACGCAGGGATAACGATAGTGAGA
>DATDUY010000249.1:0-9393 GCA_035290165.1 Sulfuricurvum sp.
GCTCGCTCTCATCAAATCCCCCCTCACATCCGATCACAACGGTATCGATCACCTCATCACGCCCAAGAGATTCACCGCCAAAATCAAAAATGACCGCGTCAGGATTGTTTTTTAAAAAGGTACTCACATTAGGAGCTTCACACAGTTCAATTAGAGAGGTTCGTCCGCACTGCATGATCGAGCTCTCCAGTATCCGGTTAAAACGTTCAAGATCAAGGCGAAAATTTTGCTGTGAACGGCGGCAATGGATAAAGGTGATTTTAGCCACCCCCAGTTCACTCAGCATCGGCAACGTTTTTTCAATCGTTTTCGGATCAATCAAACACCATCCGATGTGAAGAGAACGTTCACTTTCACATAGGGCTTGATGATGACTTTGCAGCGAGAAATAAGCATTACGCCCATCGGTTCGCTCTAAACGGTAGCGATACTCTTCGCTCAACCGCTCACGGGAACGAAATGCGATTAGATCCCCGCTGCTGTGTCGTCGTACTTTAATAAGATATTTGTAATCATCTCCTGAAATACTCAGTTCATTTGTACCGGCATCGCTATGAAGCAAAAATTTCATTGTACTATCATCCAAAAAGTGATTGCCAACAGTAAACTGATCTCAATACCCAAAAAACGAAACGCTTTTTTCTTATATTCGATAAACGCCCCCTCTTGGGTAATGTCGGTTTTACGTTTAAGCGTTTTGTACCGTTTGGCTTCGAGAATAATCATCACAATAGCAATGACGATCATTGCGATATTGGAGGCAGTGAACTGCAAATGTTTGGCCGCCATCATCACCGCCCCCGTAAAAAGGATCAAAGCGATTAATGAGCCTGAAATCGGCATCACAATCCGCATCCGCTTAGAATAGCGGATAAGATGATGAGAGAGGGATAACATCACGATGTTAAACACCACTACCCCCATCAACACAATAACCCCGAAATAGTGGATATTAAGTCCGGTTGTATACATAGCTTCCATAAAGGGGATTTTACCTTATTTTGCCTATAATGACTCCCTAAATCACTTCCCGATGGTTGAACATTTAATGCATTGAGGAAAGGATACCCCCAAGGAGATGAAATGGCGATCAGCGTAGAAGAGGCACTCAATCTGGTTTATACACTCACCTTGCCTACACAAAGTGAGATTGTACCGATCGAAAACACTATTCACCGTGTCCTCTGCGAGAACATTATCGCGTCTTATTCTCTTCCCTCTTTTGATAACTCAGCGATGGACGGCTACGCGGTGCGGGTTGAAGATGCGGGCAAAACACTCAAACAAGTGTGTGTGATTTTTGCCGGAAATCCTGATGATATCCGTATAGTAGAAGATCAATGTATCCGTATTATGACGGGTGCAAAAATCCCGCAAGGGTGCGAAGCGATTGTCCCCATCGAAGAAGTCATCGTTAACGGAGATCAAATCACCTTCCCCTCCACGATAAAACCCTCACAACACATTCGTCTCAAAGGGGAAGACATTCAAGCAGGGATAGAGTTATTGAGCGAGGGGACGATACTTCATGCCCATCATATCTCTCTGCTCGCATCACAGGGGATCACCCATGTCAGAGTCTATCGTCGCCCCCGTGTCGCCCTCTTCTCCTCAGGGAATGAGCTTAAAATGCATTATGAACCGCTGGGGGCGAATCAGCTTTACAATACCAACACCCCTACCTTTGCAGCCCGTGCGCAAGAACTCGGATGTGATATCATCTTTACCGGAACGGCATCAGATTCCCTTGAGTCGATCCGTGAGCATATCGCCCGTTCGTTGAACGCTGATTTGATTATCACCTCAGGCGGGGTAAGTGTCGGGGATGCCGATTTCACGAAAGAAGCATTTGGATCACTCGGCTTTGAAGGCTCTTTTGAATCGGTGGATATCAAACCCGGCAAACCGACGACCTTTGGACGTATCGGCGATACCGTTATCCTCAATCTCCCCGGAAACCCTCTTGCCGCAGCTTTGTGTTTCGAACTGTTCGGTCAAAGTGCTATTTTGGCGTTAAGCGGACGTGAGGACAAATATCTCACCACCATCACCACAAAAATAGCGGAGCCTTTTAAAATGAAAAAAGGGAGACGTTCACTGATTCCGGGATGGTTTGACGGAGCATCTTTTACCCCTAGTGAAAAATTCGGTCCGGGGATGGTTTTGCCACTTTCGCGCGCCAACGCATTTATGATGGTGGATGCGAGTGTAGAGGGATTTGAAAAAGAGAGTGTTGTAAAAATTATTCCGACGCGCTGGACTATGAGTTCAAACGTTCAAGACTCCCTCATCACCGTTTAAACGCTTTGGGGATTGACGAATGTCTCTCCCGCTAAGACTTTTTCCCACAACTGCGGGTCACTCCACCCCTGCCGTACTTCATCGCTAAAATGGATATCTTCCAGTTTAATCAACCCCATCAGTTCGGAATAGGCGTCTTCTCTAAAGCACTGTGCATATCCCGTCTCTGTTTCATGAACGATGATGCTGCTAAGACGTACCATCTTTTCGCCGTTGACCATTTTGGTAAACCATACAAGTTTATCGATCATAACAAACATAACGCGGCTAAACTGCTCGCACGAGGGGGAAACGGGGAGTATTGCCCAGCGATTCGAGTGCGCCTTCATCGCTTCGATATACTCCGCATTGTCTCCGTCCCAAATAGCTACGGCATGATCGAAACTGGCAATCAGTTCTTTAATCCCCTGCTTCATCAGTCCGAAATCGTACACCATCTGACCGTGATCCAGATAGGCCGATTCAAACAGCACTTCAACTTTGTACGAATGTCCATGAATCGAGGCACGGCACCGCTGAGTGGAACAGCCGCGAACGACATGGGCATTTTCAAATTTAAAAAGTTTACGTATTAGCATGATACATCTCTACTTTCTAAGGTCACATTTTGTGATCTTAAAAGAATTATACCCCATGATTCTGATCCCAAATACGGATATGGAGACGATCTGAGTAGATAAACCCTCGCCGTTTGCACAGTTCGATCACCGCTTCGCAGTTCGCTTCGATATGGGCTTTATCGCCCCCTAGCGGCATACAGTAAACGGGGGTAAAAGGGTGAGGGGCGATGATCGCATCAATCTCCTCTTCCATATGGCTTCCTAACGAAGGCTCATCCACGCTGAATTTGAAAAAAGACTCTTTCGTGTTGGCGATAATTGTACCGTACACTTCGGGTTTTACCCGCCGCTCATACGGTTCCCCGCTGTTAGAGAGTTTGACGGAGAGAGCATAGGTCGCTTCGCGGTAAAAGGGGAAACGCTCAAAATCAGGGGCAATCGTCGCATTCGTCTCGAACGTCACACGATGCCCTTGTGTAATCAGATACTCGATAAACTCGACAAAAATCGGCTCATTGGCATAGATCAGCGGCTCTCCGCCCGTAAGGACAATATCAACGTTATGAGGTAGCCGATAGCCGTTCATGATCCAAATGAGGCTTTGAAGTTCTTCGATCTCCATCCACAGCTCAGCGAAACCTTTGCGATCTACCGCATACACCGTATCGCATCCAAGCACTTCTCGCCCATCAGGGGTAATTTCGGTGCATCCGAACCCTTCGCATTTGAGGTTACACCCTCCGAAACGGAAAAAGAGCGACGGGGTACCGACGTATTTTCCCTCACCCTGAACGGAGTAAAAATGTTCTACTAAATGTAACATTCTCAACCTCCCGTCTCATAAAAAGCACGATTGGATTGCTCGGTATCACCCTCGCTCCAACGATTTTTTTCCGGCTTTGTACGGATCACTTCTTTGAGCACCAGTGCCGCCTCTTTGATATCGCCGCGACGGACGGCATCACGGATCGACATCGCCTCATCAAAGTACAAACACGGAATGAGGTTCCCCTCCGCCGTGAGACGGATACGGTTGCATTTCGTACAAAAATCATCTTTGTGCGGTTCAATAATTCCGAATTCATACCCATCCGAGAGTTTATAATAGTGTGAAGGGGAGTGCCCGTCAAATCCCTCATCATCATAAGTGTATCGACTACCGATGATACTCAAAAGCTCAGGGCTCTGCATCCCTTTGATATTGACCTCGGCATGGACATTCTCCATATACTCGATAAATCGTACCACCATCCCTCTGGCTTTGCAATATTCTAGTACATCCAACACTTCTACATCATTAAGCCCCTTCATCGGAACCATATTGACTTTTACTTTTAGTCCGACACGCAG
Organism: Sulfuricurvum sp.; assembly: GCA_035290165.1. GTDB lineage: Bacteria > Campylobacterota > Campylobacteria > Campylobacterales > Sulfurimonadaceae > Sulfuricurvum. The sequence goes on from DATDUY010000249.1 coordinate 4,212, forward strand.
GGCTTCTTCAATCCCTTCAAGGACTTGGCGCAACACATCTTTTTTAGCAATCGTTTCGGCAATCTCCGGTTTAAGGGAATCGATGGAAACATTCAAACGACGCAAACCCGCATCGTAAAGTTTTTGAGCCGCACCTTTCAGCAAAAATGCATTGGTAGTCATCGCCAAATCGATATCGTTTTTATAATCATGAATCATTTTGATAAATCTATCCAAATCTTCACGCAGCAGAGGCTCACCGCCGGTGATTCGGATCTTGTTTACCCCTTCATCAATCGCAATTTTGATAAATTCAAATAGCTCTTCAAAGCTGAGAAGGTTCTCTTTTGGTACCCACGAAAAGGGTTTTTCGGGCATACAGTATTGACATCGGAAGTTACACCGTTCCGTAACCGAAACACGTAAATAATCGACTGTTCTGCCATAACTATCTATTAACACAATGGTCCTTGCAAGAGGAAAGTGATCGGATGGTATCTAAAAGTTGTTTTGAGTTTTATTTATTGAGAGAGTTAAGAGGAAGAATCCCCCGAAAGGGGAAACTTTTACCAGCCGCGAACGACTGCGTGACATGCCGTACAGGCATTCACGATTTCTGAATACGATTGGCTTGCTTTTGAATACTCTTTTTTATTGAGTGCTTTGATCAATTCATCGGAAGCGATATCGATACGTTTAGCTGCATTAAAAGCAATATTGCTCATATGCTGCTTCTCTTTAGGCAAATATTTTTTGCTCGCATCCACATTGTGGAAAAGGGCATTTGCTCTACTAATTTCATTTACACCTGATTTGATCAATGCCGGTGCATTGTAAAGGAAACCTTTTTGAACGTTGTTCAAACCGTTTTCCATTTGACTCATATTAAGTGCTAATGTCTCATCTGCCATAACACCGGCACTAAGGAGTGCCGATAATGCTAGAATTTTAACCATTTTCATCCATTACTCCTTAGTGAACTTCTGACCAGATTTTGCGTTTCCACAAATAAGCCAAGATTGCGAATATAAACGTATAAAGCATTACCCATAGACCTAGGCTCTCACGCTCAGCTTTTTTAGAATCGCCGATTGCTTCCATGTAGGCTATTACCTCTTCTTGCGCTTTTTGGTTCAAACCGGTACGCGGCATTGAAGTTCCGTGGAGCAATACTTGAGGGTCGTTGATGAAACTATAAAGATAGTGCTCACCGCGACTTTTGATATACTGAGATAAGTCCGGAGGCGTTGCACCCATATATGCTTTAATATTTTCACGCGGAGTGTTCGCTTCAAAACCGGCATACGCCATAGAGTGACAACGTCCGCATGCTACTTCATACGTATTTTTATGTGCTTCTAGCCCTGATTTTGCTTTTGGAGCAAGTGCTTGGAAATAACTGACGATGTCCATAATTTCTTGCGCAGACATCCAGTTATAAGCAGGCATAGGGAACGCTTTGCCGCTTTCCGGAGTATATTTATGCTGCAAATGCATTGCAGTGACCGGATCAAAAATAAAGTTAGCTAAATAGTTTTTATCATAAATCCAACCGGCGCTGCTCAAATCCGGCGGTACAACACCATAACTTGCTGCAGCATCCGTATTAGACATCACTTGAGGATGTCCGGCAGATTCAATCGAGTGACACGCGATACAGTTCGCTTCTACAAGTACTTTTCCGTTTTCAGGATTCCCCTTGAGCGACATATCGACATTTTTCAAATCTTTAAACGTAAAGTCAGCCGGAGCGACTTCAGGATGCATAATATGGTGAGCGTAAGGCTCAATACCATAATATGTAATGCCGACAAGAGCGACAATAACTGCTAAAATTTTAAACTCTTTCATTTTTTGCCCCCCACTTTTTTAGCTTCTGCTTTGGTAATAAACGGCAATGCCGCGAACAATGCCAAGAACGTCATTGAAGAAGCAAATCCTACCCATGCGTTTGCACCGGTCGGAGGCAATTTGCCGTACACTGTCAATACGATCAAGTCTACCATCAAAAACCAGAACCAGTATTTAAAATACGGACGTTGGTTTGCCGGTTTTACCATCGGTGAACGATCCAACCACGGCATGACAAAGAAAATCGCATTTGCAATTCCGAATGCGATTAGACCAAGGTCTTTACCTGAAACACCTGCGATTTCAAAGAAGAATCCGCGCAATACCTCATAGCTCCACAAGAAATACCACTCAGGGTAGATGTGTGCCGGAGTTTTAAGACCGTCTGCTTTATCAAAGTTAACCGGGTCCATTGCAAAGTTGTAATGGAAGAAAACCAAATAGAAAAAGAACAGCATAAAGAAACCGAGAACAAAGAAATCTTTTGACAGGAATACCGGCCAGAAAGGGACAACTTTTGAGCCTTTTTTGTTACCTGCAAGATATTTTTCCGCTTCTTCATCGAAATCGAAAAATTCACCCGCTTCGTTATTTACGTGTGGAAATCGAAGTGCGTAAAAGTGCAATACGATCGCACCGATAATCGCCAACGGAATCAACAAGACGTGAAGCATGAAGAAACGGGTCAACGTTGAATCGGAAACATAGAAGTTACCGCGAATCCAAACAACAAGCTCGTCCCCGATGATAGGGATACCGCCGAAAATTTCAGTAATAACGTATGCTGCCCAGTATGACATTTGTCCCCACGGGAGCATGTATCCGCTAAATCCTTCTGCAGAGAAGAGGACGAATAGCAACATACCTGATATCCAGATCATCTCACGCCCTTTTTTGTAAGAGCCGTAATAGATACCGGTAAACATATGGATATAGATTACCAAGAAAACAACCGAAGCACCAACAGCGTGAACATGTCGGAATAACCAACCGTATGCCACTTCCTGCATAATCGTGTAGTTTACACTGTCAAACGCCATATTAACGTCCGGTTTGTAATACATCAAAAGGAAAATCCCCGAAACTACCAAGAATGTAAACATTACGGTAAGTAATACACCCATTGCCCACAAAAAGTTAATATTTTTCGGAATCCAATATTCTGTCATCATCACTTTTGCAAAGTTAACAACACCTAAACGCTGGTCAAACCACTCGAGCATCGAGTCTGCTTTTTTAAATTCTGCCATCTTATGCTCCCCCTGCTTTTGCCATCATAGCTTTGTATTCAGGTCCTTCTTCACCTAAAACAAGCGTTACACCATCCAATTTGAACGGTGGAATATCCAGCGGTCGCGGTGGAGGTCCGAATTTATGAATACCCGCATCGGTGAACTCTCCACCGTGACAAGCACATTTAAAATCATGCTGATCGGCACGGTAGGCCGGAATACAGCCAAGATGGGTACAAAGACCGATCATAACTGAAAAATAGTTGTCACCGATTTTGACACTGCGGCCATCCGTCGGTTTCATATCTTCGGTGAATTTTAAGATAAACACCGGTTTCCCGCGCCATACGGCGATTTCTAATTTATTGGCTTCTAAGCCTGACACGTCTACCGTTGTAAAACCGGCTGACATGACGCTTGGGAGCGGATCCCATGTCTTCTTCATCGCGATGAGCGAGGCGATCCCCCCGACAGCAGCGACTGCACCGAAAGCTTTACCTATAAAGCCTCTTCTGCTTTCATCCATCATTGTTATCTCACTTAAGTTGGAAATTTAACTCACTATCATAAGTTAAAAAGGTTTAAGTTTCTATAAATTGAAACTTTTCCTTATGAATTCGATTACTTCAGTGTTACTTTTTTTGATAATTTGATATTTATTTGATGAAGTGGTGCTTATAGCTTGCATAAGCTGTTCTTGGGTAAATTGCTCCACTATCGGGATATTGAGCGAAATGAATAAAGGGATAAAATCGCGTGGATAATCGGCACGTTGGAGGTAGATGGGTTTTCCGCCGCCTGCAAGATTTTGTAATACTGCCATCGGTGAAGCACTGATGAGAATTTCACTATGACGAATCACATCATCATAGGATTCACATTCGTGTATCGTCGTAAAACTCTCTTTTAGGCTGTTTTCATATCCGAGAAAATGGTAAAAACCCATTAAGAATTCCATATTTAACGGTTTAAATATATGTTGGTTTTTTTCCAAATCTTTTTCGTAATCATCATCACCGAAAAAAAGTGCTAAGGGAATCGTTTTCGGTTGCGGTTCATAATAGCGTTCGTCTACAATCACTCCGTTACAAATCCCATCCCCTTCTAGATACGGTGAAATCAAAAATTCTTTATTATGTTTGGTATCGGATGGATCATCACTGATACGGATAAATGGAGAAAAGTACTGTGTCATATCATCCAAAAGGGTGGGGTTGATCTCAGCAGAGTCAAAAATCATTTTGTCATAGTGTTGCGCGATTTGAGGAATATTACGTACAACATCCACACCGACGGAACGTTTTATCCCATACTCTTTTGCTTCAGAGGCAATCCGAAAATCGGAACAGAGCAATGTAATATCAATCTCTTTTTGAAGCTCATTGACGATGGCAACAGCACGGTGAAAACGATCCAATCCGATACGGTGACCCGTGTGGACGTAATAGAAATATCTCATTTTTTTCCTGCCATTTTGATGTAGATATGTAAAATATCAAGTGCCGCAGGGGTCATCCCGCTGATCTGTGATGCCGCTTGCAAGGTGGGTGGATTAAAGGTATTGAGTTTGCTCACAATCTCATTGGAGAGCCCCGAAACAGATGAAAAATCAAAATTTTCAGGGATGGCGATATGGAGCATCTTGGACATTCGCTCGATATCGTCGCTTTGTTTCTCGACATAGCGGGCGTATTTCGCTTCAATCAAAATCTGCTCTTGGATATAAGTATCCAGATCTGCGAAACTCGGAATCAGTTTGACCAATTTATCAAGTTCAAAACTCTTACGGGAAACGAGCTGGGTGGCGGTGAGTTTGTCGGTGATGTGCTCCTCATCGATAGAAGCTAAAAAGGCTAAAAACTCTTTGTTCGGAGTATAGATCGTCTCTTCGAGAAGCTTTAGCCCTTCGGCGATTTGAGTCCGTTTCACTTCAATCCGCTCCATCTGAGCATCATCGATCAATCCCAATGCATGACCGTAACGTCCTAAACGCAAATCTGCCGTCTCTTCACGGAGAAGAAGACGATATTCGGCACGGGAAGTGAACATACGATACGGCTCTTTCGTCCCTTTGGTGACCAAATCATCGATCAATACCCCGATATACGCTTCGTCGCGGC
>DATDUY010000250.1:0-3764 GCA_035290165.1 Sulfuricurvum sp.
CAAACCCATTATTCGTTGAGCACAGAACCGCTAACGCATAGGGAGCCTACTGTTTCAGAATCAGGGTTGGAAAAACAGGCGATAACTAACCGTCTTGATATGCGTAGTGCGATGAAATCGGTCGATTATGCCGCAAAGCAAGCCGGATACAGCGAAAATACACGTCTTTTGGATGAAGTAGAACTCTCGATCGAGAGTGAAAAAACAACGGGCGAAAAACGGTTTAATACCTTTGGGATCAAGCTTCCCATCCCGCTATTTGATTTCGGACACTCTCGGGTAAGCAAGGCACAGGCGATCTATAATCAAAACGTCCATCGCCTGTATGAAACAGCCGTTAATATCCGCTCAGAGGTTCGTGAGGGGTATGCACACCTTCGATATACAGACGATATTGCACGCGCATACGATGAGGTGATTGTGAAGAGCAATCAGCAGATTTTAGAAGAGACACAGCTTTTCTATAACGGGATGCTCGATGGCATTTACGAGCTGCTCGAAGATCAGCGACGCTCAGGTGAGGCAAAAATGGAAGCGCTGAATGCGTTGGGAGATTATCAAAAAGCACAAGCCGATTTGGAATATACGATAGGGGGAAAACTCTGATGGAGCACGATAGACGCGATTTTTTAGGTTTGGGTGCGGCATTGATTGCATCTGCAGCACTCGGTTCAAAAGCCAAAGCATCCGAACATGATCATGCCGCACATGAAGGGATAAAGCGCCAACTCACTCTTGTACAAAATCCAAAACGGGTTCTCTCTCCGGCTACGATCATCACCACCAAAGAGGGGAAAAATTACAACCCCGTGGTTACCCTCAACGGGTGGAGTCTCCCTTATGAAATGAAAGAGGGGGTCAAAGAGTTTCGTATTATCGCTGAACCGGTTGTCCGTGAGTTTGCCCCGGGGATGGTGGTGAACTGCTGGGGATACAACGGTACCTCTCCGGGACCTACGATCGAAGCGGTTGAAGGGGATCGTGTGCGGTTGATTGTGACGAACAAGCTACCTGAGCATACCACGATCCATTGGCACGGATTGATCCTCCCTAACGGGATGGACGGGGTAGGGGGATTAACGCAGGTACAGATTGCACCCGGCGAGACCTATGTGTATGAATTTACTCTTCGTCAAAGCGGGACGTTTATGTATCATCCTCACGCCGATGAGATGGTGCAGATGGCGATGGGATGCATGGGGATGTTTATTGTTCACCCAAAAGCGCCGAAAGCGCATAAAGTAGATCGGGATTTTTGTTTTCTCCTTGCCAGTTACGATGTGGCACCGGGTACCTATACGCCCAATCCATCAACGATGACCGAATTTAATATCTGGAGCTTTAACAGCCGTGTCTTTCCGGGGATAGAGACGATAAATGTTCGCGTAGGTGATCGTGTCCGTATCCGTGTCGGAAACCTCACCATGACGAACCATCCGATTCATATGCATGGGCATACGTTTGAAGTAACGTGTACCGATGGGGGATGGGTTCCCAAAAGTGCCCGGTGGCCCGAAGCAACCATCGATATCGGTGTGGGGCAAGTTAGGGCATTTGAATTTGTTGCAACCCAAGAGGGGGATTGGTCGCTGCATTGCCATAAGTCACATCATACGATGGGATCGATGGGGCACAGTGTTCCTAATATGATCGGAGTCAAGCAAGATGATCTCACCGAAAAAATCAGCGATTTAATGCCCGACTATATGTACATGCCTATGGGGAAAAACGGGATGGCGGAGATGCAGGATATGGTTGAGATGGGGATGAAACTACCTGAGAATACGTTGCCGATGATGAGCGGACGCGGACCGTTTGGAGCGATCGAGATGGGGGGGATGTTCACTCTTGTCAAAGTCCGCCGCAATCAACCCAAAGACGATTACTCTGATCCGGGCTGGTATGAACATCCCAAAGGGAGCGTGGCACATAAAATCTAGCTCTATTCATAAAAGAGTGATAGAATAAAAAAAAAGGGGATATCATGAAAATGTTAGCTACAGTGGTCTTTGCCAGTATGGTAATGTTAGGCGGTTGTGCACAATCGGGTGTGCCGATTGTTGATTCGGATGCTTCAAAATATATATTGACAGCGCAATCGGGGGTTATTACCGATGTTAAAGCTGTTGTAGTAAAAGGTTCAGGTGGCGGCGCAGCCATAGGAGGTATTAGCGGAGCGGTGATCGGTTCTACCATGGGTGGCGGAAGAGGTTCTGTTTTAACAATGTTAGGGGGTGGATTGGTCGGTTTATATGCCGGAAGTGAAATCGAAAAATCGAATGCCCAGGAACTATCGGTCACTTTGGATGATAAACAAGAGGTGATTGTCATCTCAAAAGGGACGGAATTCAGAGTCGGTCAACGGGTTAAAATTGTTAAACGAAACGGTCAAATCTATAATGTAGAGTTGGCAAAATAAAACGGTTGCAACGCATTAACGTTTCGGAATGAATGTACGATAATATACGGCTGCTGCGAGTAGCGTTCCAAGATATCCGCACGCCATATCTTTTTGTGCATCCCATTCATCTCCTTGGATTCCTAAAAAAGCTGTTCCAAGATCCGCATGGGTCATTTGTGTGGCGATCCATTCTACCACTTCATAAAAGCCCGATGCCGCAATCAGAAAAATAAAGGTAAAAAGAAAAGTCTTTTTTGCTGATTTTTCAAATGAGTTAAATAACTCGTAAAAGGGTAAAAATAGTAAAAAACCGAATAAAAAGTGGATAAGCCGATCGTAATGGTTCCGTTCAAATCCGAAATATTCGGTAACAGGGGAAAACCACGGCATTTCGCTGTAGGTGTAATGCGCGCCGATTGCATGTAAAACAAAAAAAAGAAAGAGCATCCAAACGCTTGTATTTGAAAAAGTAAAACGACGGTCACTCCACATTAAGATCGGTAAAGCGGCAAATACGAGGATGTTTTCCAGTAACCAGTCATCACGATACCACGGGTTAATTGCCAAATAAAACCAAATGGTTATATAGAGAAGAAAAAGAGAAAGTTTTAATTTCATAGCTGTATGATAACACAGATAAAACAAAGAGTAACAAGATATTCCGTTAATGGTCACTATCCACCCACCTATAACCGATCCCCCGAATATTTTGAATGAAATCTTCTTTGAGTTTTTGACGACAACGAGTTACAAGTGAACGAATAGCGGTACTTTCGATTCTTGTATCATTCCAGACAGATAAAGCGATTTGCTCCTCTGACATAATTTTATTTCTATTGAGCATAAATGATGCAATGAGAATAGTCTCTTTTTTAGTAAAAATTTGTATTTTCCCTTGATAGAATAAAGAACAAGAGTTTGTGTCGTAGGTGTAGTTGGGACTTAAAGTAATTAGTGAGCTTTTTATAGGGAAGATATTGGTATTGAATCGTCTTAGTCTCAATTCAAGTTCTTTTAATTCAAACGGTTTTTTGAGGTAATCACTGCATCCTAAATCCAAAGCTGTTTCAATAATTTCCATATCGTGATTTGCACTTAAAAGGATGATTGGAATAGTAGGGAAAAACTTTACAATATCTTTTATACTATCAGCACCTACTTGGGTGGACGTATTGATGTCCAACAAAAACAAATCAAAGGTGCCTGAACGAACAATATCTACAAAGTTCACTCTTCCATCCAAGTGGATAACTTCATGACCTAATGCTGTCAAAAAATTACTGATGGAATTAGCAAAGCTATAGGTATTCTCCAACAACAATATTTTCACAGTTTCTCTTTATTATGGATTAGTATTAGGTAC
>DATDUY010000251.1:0-5482 GCA_035290165.1 Sulfuricurvum sp.
GTAGGAGCCCCTCCGGGGTATGTCGGATATGATGAGGGGGGACAGCTTACCGAAGCGGTGCGCCGTAAGCCTTACAGCGTTATCTTATTCGATGAGGTTGAAAAAGCACATCCCGATGTCTTTAATGTCTTGTTACAGGTACTTGATGACGGACGCCTGACTGATAACAAAGGGGTAGTCGTCGATTTCACCAATACGATCATCATCTTGACCTCCAACATCGCCAGCGACAAGATCATGGCGCATCACGGAGATCCTAAACTAGAAGAGATGGTGCTTGGTGAATTAAAACAACACTTTAAACCGGAGTTTTTGAACCGTTTGGATGATGTAGTGGTCTTCAATCCGCTGGGTGAAGCACAAATTCTCAGTATCGTTGATCTCTTCTTTAGAGACATTGCCGCAAAAGTAGTAGAGCGGGACATTACTCTCTCCCTAAGTGATGCAGCGAAACGCTATATCGCAAGTGCGGGATTCGATCCGGTGTACGGTGCACGACCGCTTAAACGGGCACTCTATGAGATCGTCGAAGACCGTTTAGCCGATTTGATTCTCGGTGGAGAAGTAGAAGAGGGTGCATCCGTTGCCTTTGATGCTGTTGGAGATGAGATTACCGTTTCTGTGGCATAATCGCATTTATGAAAATAATTGCATTGCTTTTAGTCGTATTGTTACAGCTTTTGGGATGTACGGGGGATTGTATGACCTGTCATCCCGCACTTCTTAAAACGATTGATACTGATTCACGCCATAAACCGATGACGACGTGTATCAAATGCCACAGTGCCGATCCGGCAAAAATGGCGGATTGCGGAAGTGATTGTTTCGCGTGTCATCCGATTGCGAAGATTGAGGGGTCACGTATAGCAGAACATGCAGTGATCCGAGAATGTCGCGATTGCCACATGAAGCTAAAAACCAGATTGGATTTGAGTAATATTCCCGCAGGGCAGTCGGTTATGCCGACGTTGCGAGATTTTTTAAAGCCTTAAGCGTTTTATTAAATTCATGTTAAAATATCATCATTAATCTTCGAAAAGGAGAACGCAATGAGTGAAAAAAATGAACCAATAGATCAACAAGCCGCTTACGATGCGTGGTACATCGCCGAAGTAGAAAAGGGTTTGGACGATGTCGAGAACGGTAATGTTCTCAGTGACGAAGAAGCCGAAATCGAGATGAAAATATTTATGGAACAACTGCACAAAAAGCATGGAACAACGGCAGCTTGAGTGGTCGCGTCGCGCCCAAGCCGACCGACAAAAAATAGCTGAATTTTACGCTTCCGAAGCATCCCCTTTTATCGCTGAACAAGCACTCCTATCTATCAGAAACGCCGCAAACAGAATCCACAAAAATCCTCTAAACTATCGAGAAGGTAAAAAAGTTGGGACACATGAATATGTCATGCGCCGTTTCCCTTATATAGTGATTTATCGAGTAACGGATACAAAAGTTTCCATTGTGCGGATATTGCATCAAGCAATGCGGTATTTTAACTAAGCGTAAATCGGCTCAAACATTTTATCAAACCCGTCGATGATTTTTTGCATCAATTTTTGAGCTTCTTCGATCATTTTTTCGGTCGTTTTGGTCTCTTTTACGGCGTTGTCAAAGAGATCAACGACCCCTTTTTTCGCATGATTTTTGACATTTTCATCACTATTTTTGAGGTTTCCGATCAGTTTAGTCACATCCGAAGCGATCTTATTGATCGGTGAGGTTTGGTTTTCCTCTTTGAGCTCTTTCATAAATTTATCGATATAGGGCTGTGCTTCTTTCATAAAAGTATTGATCTCTTTTTGATCTTGTTCGCTGATACCGTTGCTATCAAGAGTAAATGAAAAGGCTTGCATAGAAGAGAAGGAGAACGATTGCTCTTTAGAATTGGAGGTCGTTTTTTCATTTATTGAAAGAGATTGTTCATTTTCAAAGTTTAGGGAGAGTGTATCCCCTGAACTTGTTTTCATTTGAATAGTAAGTTCATGGGAACGATAAGCATCATAAGAGGTTGATGTTGTCATAATGGAACCTTTAATAGTTGAATCTTAGTGAGTATATCGGACATATTACAGATTTTTTTAACAAGCTTTTGTGAAGCTTAATCGACCTTTAAGTAAGAATTGTCTATTATTGCGTGCTAAAAATTTCTAAAGGGAATGGCTTATGAAAAGAACATACCAACCGCATAATACGCCACGTAAACGTACTCACGGTTTCCGTGCACGTATGGCGACAAAAAATGGCCGTCGAGTATTGAACGCTCGTCGTGCTAAGGGTAGAAAACGATTGGCTGTCTAAATAGCTTCTCGATGCTAAAGCTCCACAGCGAGTTTCAGCGTGTTTATCAACGCGGGAAAAATGCACACAGCACTTCCATCGCGTTGTTTTATCTCCCCCTAAAGGGAGAAAAAAAAGTTGGATATACGGCCAGTAAAAAAGTTGGAAATGCAGTAGTGAGAAATCGATGTAAAAGACGCTTAAGAGCTCTTTTCGATGAGTTTTCACCCAATGCACAAGACGGATGGTACGTTTTTGTTGCCAAGAAAGGGCTATTTGACAACCCTTTCGATACAGTGCGACGCGACTGCAAATATGTTTTAAAACGGACGGGTGCCATGGCTGGAGTAGGTGATGATAAGAATCTTCTTTCTTAAGCTCCTGTGGCTTTATCGGCACTCTTTCTCTTTGGTGACGCGCGGTGCGTGTCGCCATTATCCTTCGTGCTCCGAATATGCTTTGTGGCAGTTTGAGCGTAACACCCTACCTCGTGCATTTTATTCCACTTTTTTGCGAATTCTACGGTGCAATCAACTTTTTTCCGGCGGTATTGATTATCCGATTATCAACAAACCAATGTTAAAACCCTCCGAACTCTCCATAAATACGATAAAATACTGGTTTGTTCCACATCAACAGAATTATTTTCTGATTAAAAATTTTAAGTTTAAAGGGTCACAGTGTTAGAAAAGTTTACTCCCAATCAGCGGCTCCTCGTTGCTGTCGCTTTATCTTTTGTCTTTTTCATAGGTTACACCACACTATTTCCTCCCCAAGCTCCGAACGCAGAGGAGAATGCCACTACGGTATCGACTGCAAAAGAGGTTACTTCTCAATCAGCTGCAGCAGTACAGACAGAGAGCAACGCTTCTGTTATGTCTGATGTTAAAACCGTTACGACCGATACATTAACAACCGTATCAGCTAAAGAATTTACATTAAAAATTGATACCCTCGGGCGTATTTCCTCAGTTATTTTAAGCAATGCAAAACATAACGGTAAAGACGGGAAACTCTCTGAACTTATAGCCTCTAGCGGTGCGAAACCGCTTCAAATCCGTTTTGCGGATGAAGCGCTTAATGAAGCGGCGGCAAAAACTCCCTACACAACGAATGCTACGAACATAGCTTTAGGTGAAAACGGCAAATCTACACTCGTGTTAAGCCAAAATCTTCCGGAATTGACGGTGACAAAAACATTGACATTTTATGCTGACGGTCACTACGATGCAAAAGTTGCTCTCTCAAGCGAAAAACGCTACTCTCTCTACTTAGGGCAGCATCCTGAAATAATTGAGCAAATGATGACGGTAGTAGGGGGGATGGTCTATTCGGGCGATAACCTTACGACTATTTTTGAAGACGGTGATGTAGAGGGACGATCAATTTTCAGTGATGTTCATCTCGTCTCCGCGTTTGACCAATATTACGCCACTATTTTTTACGGGTTTGACAAAGCAACCCAAGTAACGGTTGAGCGTGATGTGAACAGCAACCCTGTAACGTATTTGGAAGGGGTAAACAACTTTACTTTCAACGGATACATCGGACCTAAAGAGTACAAAACACTGGAATCAATTAATCCTATCCTTGTCAATGCGATTGAATTCGGATGGTTTACCTTTGTAGCTGCCCCTATTTTCAAAATCTTGATGTGGTTGCATGGCCTTTTGGGTAACTGGGGTTGGTCAATTATCGGTCTAACGATTCTTATCCGTGTTTTCCTTTACCCTTTGACCCACAAAGGGATGGTCTCTATGCAGAAGATCAAAGATATCGCACCGCGCATCAAAGAGGTACAGGAGAAATATAAAGGTGATCCGGCACGTATGAATGCCGCTGTTATGGAGATGTATAAAAAACACGGTGCCAATCCACTCGGTGGATGTTTGCCTTTGATTCTGCAAATACCTGTTTTCTTTGCCATCTATCGTGTATTGCTTAATGCTGTTGAGCTCCAAGGGGCTCCATGGTTGTTATGGATTACCGATCTTTCGCGTATGGACCCGTATTACATCCTCCCTATTTTGATGGGTGCGACGATGTATTATCAGCAAAAAATTACTCCAAGCAACTTCACCGATCCGTTGCAGGAAAAAATCTTTAAATTTTTACCGGTTATTTTCACGTTCTTCTTCTTTACGTTCCCTGCAGGGCTTGTATTGTACTGGTTCGTAAACAATCTTTTCTCAATTGCGCAGCAATATCTCGTAAACAAACAATTCGAAGCGGCGCGTGCGGTTCGTCACGAAGCTCATCTTGCGGAAAAGCATCATGAAAAAGATTGAAGCTCCTACGTTAGAACAGGCATACGCACAAGCGGCTTCGGCGTTCGGATGTTCCGTCACTGCGCTTCAAGTTGAGATTGTTCAATTCCCTTCCAAAGGGGTATTGGGACTTTTTAAAAAATCGGCAATTATTGTTGCGAATCTCCCCCATTCTGCGGGAGTGTCAGCGGTAGTCGAAGTAGAAGAACCGGTTCTTAAAGAACCTGCTGTAAAAGAAGCAGTTGTTGAAGAAGTGATTGAAACTCCCGTTTCATCGGTTGAACCTGAAGAATTAGTCTTGGGCGATGAGTTTTATGAGCAAGCCGATGACTTCGAAGAAGAGGGGGACATGGAAGGGGACTTCTATCAGCTCTCTGCCCAAGAGTGTGCCGATGAAGTGAAAGAGCAGATCAATATTCTTTTTAAAGAGATTTGTTTTGATATCAATGGTATCGATGTCAGTGTGTATGATGAAAATACTCTCCTTGTTGAGTTTACCGGTGCCGATGCAGCACTGATGATCGGTAAAGAAGGGTATCGTTACAAAGCACTCTCTTATATGCTTTTTAACTGGATTAATGCAGTGTACGGGATGCAGCTGCGCCTTGAAATCGCTGAATTCTTGAAAAATCAAGAAGAGTCGATTTCCCGTTATTTAATTAATGTATGCGATGTTATTGATCAAGACGGTCGTGCCCAAACCAAAGTTTTGGATGGTGTATTGGTACAAATTGCCCTCAAGCAGTTACGAGATCGATATCCCGATCGCTATGTGGCTATCCGCTCGACTCGTGATGGCGGTAAGTTTATCATCATCAACAGTTATCACGAATATTGATGAACGACACCATTGCCGCTATCGCCACTGCAAATGGCGTTGGCTCCATTTCAATCCTCCGTCTCAGCGGAGGCAACTCACTCAAAATTGCATTGAA
>DATDUY010000252.1:0-2220 GCA_035290165.1 Sulfuricurvum sp.
TGAGTACGTCACTGAACTTGATTATGAAATTCTGCAAGAGCTTCAGGAACTTGATGAATTGGATAGTGATTTAAAAGAATCGATTTATCTCCTCAATGAAGAAGCTGATATCGACGCTCTGAGACAAATGGCGGTACAGCTGGAAACGTATGCCCATGAGATCAGTATGCTTTTTGAATTCGAAGATTTGGCGTATGCTATCCGTACCCTTGCAAAGGTGCTTGAAAATATTGAAGATACCAAACTCGAAATGAAAAAAATGGAAAAAATCATTTTGCTGCTCGGCGGTATACAGTCGGATTTGGGTGATTGGCGGCGGCTATTGTTTATCACACAGAGTGCTTTGGATATCCATTATCTTGACAGTTCGCTGTTTAGTACCTGTCTTCAAATCGAACTCATTCTATCAGACGAGTCCAATGAAATCGATTCAACTGAAGACGATTTAGTTCTTTTTTGAATAAGTGAGGATCACTGATGAATACGATCAAAACACACGAAGCAAAAGGGCATACGAAAATGTTAAATGTCCTTTATGTGGAAGATGAATACGAAATACGTGAAAAGATGCTCAAGATTCTTGAGATGCTTTATGCTAGGGTTTTTGTAGCAACAGACGGAGAAGAAGGGCTGAAAATCTACAAAAACAATCGCGGGATAATCGATTTGATTATCGCTGATATCACGATGCCGCATATGGACGGGCTTGAAATGGTAGAAGAGATACGAAGCGATAACCCCGAAATTCAAGCCATAATTATCACCGCACATAATGAGCCCGAATATTTTGTTAAAGCTATTAATATTGGGATCGATAACTTTATCGTCAAACCGGTCGAAATGCAGCAGCTGATGAATGTATTATCAAAAAGTGCAAAGACAGTCAAGATCAAAAAGGAACACAAAAACTACGAAAGTTATTTGGAGATGATGCTGGCACAGAAAAAGGAGCAGCTGGAGCAGTCGTATATGTATGATTCGCTCACGGGATGCTTTAATAAAGAGAAACTCGATCAAACCGTCCAACAGAAACCCGATCATACATTAATATTATGCAATATAGATAATTTTGATTCGATTAACTCCACGTACGGCTATGAAATCGGAGATCGGATTTTATTTATGTTTGCCGAATACCTTCGACGCCATATTAATAATTCAATTACTCTTTATCGTGTCGCTTCGGATGAATTTGTCATTTTTTGCGATACATCGTGCAACAATGAAGATGCTATTTATCCCGTTGAATCACTCTACCATGGGATACAAAGTTACATTTTTAAGATTGAAGACATTCTTATCAGTCTTACCTGCACAATCGGTATTGCTTCATCGCCTAATGCCCTTGTAAAAGCGCATGCGGCTATGAAAGAGGCGCGTCAGATAGGAAAAAACCGCTACCACATTTTTAAAGATGACTCTGATTTCATAGCACGGCAGAAAAATAATATTGAGTGGATGCGTAAAATCCGACTTGCTCTGAATGAAGATAGAATCGTCCCTTACTATCAGCCTATTGTCGATAATGCAACCGAAAAAATCATCAAGTACGAAGCGCTGGCACGGATTATTGAAGACGGTAAGGCGATCACTCCGAAACATTTTATCGAGCCGGCAAAACTCGTGGGGCTTCTTCCCAGCATAACACAGGTGATGATGGAGAAAAGTTACGCGATATTCGCTGATACGTCAAAATCGTTTAGCATCAATATCACCGAAGAGGATCTTCAAAACAGTAATCTTCTCACATTGATGAGCGAATTGGGAGATAAATACGCTATTGCACCCAATCGTGTAACCCTTGAAATACTTGAAAATATTTCTGCAAACGGAACAAGCGAATCGATAAAGCAGCTTCAAGAATTCTCACGATTGGGATACACAATTGCAATCGATGATTTCGGAAGTGACAAATCTAATTTTTACCGTATCCATTCGATGCATGTTGACATCATAAAAATAGATTCTGCCTACATCAAAGATATTGACACGAATAAAACGTCTGAGATGATTGTAAAAACAATCGTATCGCTGGCTCAGGCTATGGGGATACCAACGGTAGCGGAGTTTGTCTGTTCAAAAACAATTTTTGAAAAGGTCAAAACAATGGGGATCGATTATTCGCAAGGTTACTATTTCGGTAAACCTATGCCGATGGAGCGATAAAAATGGTTTATATCACTAGAAGGAGGATTAGATGATGGAAAAAAGATGGTGGGT
>DATDUY010000253.1:0-5200 GCA_035290165.1 Sulfuricurvum sp.
AAACTTGAAGCGCTTTATTTGTATAAAATGAACAACAACGGAGTTGAGGGAAGCAACGGTGAAGTTCATAATATAGCGGCGCTTGCAGGTGTAACGTTTAGCTTTGATGAAAAAGCGGCTCCGGCTCCTGCTGTTACCGAAGCAGTTGTTCCTGAACCAAAAGCTGAGCCGGTGCCGGTAGTTGTAGCTCCTGAAGCAAAAATCTGTCCTGTAAATGTTGACAGTGATGAAGACGGTGTATTTGATCCTCAAGACAAATGCCCTAATACTCCTAAAGGTTTTAAAGTAGATAGTGATGGTTGTCCTCTAAAAGCAACACTCCATTTAAACTTCATTACTGATGGATACACTGTTGATACAGCAGGTGTTGAAAAAGTCAAGGACTTCGCAGCATTTATGAATAATAGCGCTGCTTATAAAGCGGCTATCGTTGGTCATACAGACAGTACAGGTTCAGATAAACACAATCAAAAGCTTTCAGAAAAACGTGCTGAGACAGTTAAAGCGATGCTAATCGATCAAGGTGTGGAAGCAAGCCGTTTGAGCGCTAGCGGTGAAGGTGAAAAAATGCCGGTAGCTTCGAATAAGACAAAACAAGGCCGTTCAGAAAACCGTCGGATAGAAGTAGAACTTTGTAAATAAGCGGTTTCCCTTAGAAAAGAAGATTTATTCTTCTTTTCTATAACTTCCCGCTTTGCACCCCGTGGGGCTGCTTGGCGGATTATCCCTCAAATAACATAAATCTTCATGCGTTTGTTTCAGTACCTTGCTTTCTCTCAACAACGGCAGCATTTTCTCATCTTTTTCGCTCTGCGAAAGCGATTGATTATAGAGTAGCGCTTTAACTTCGGCATCAATTGCGGCAAGTGCCGCTTCAATATGGGTCAGTGAAATCATATACTCTCTCTTTTTTTGATTATTATAGCGATGAGGTTCTAAAACAATGACGGTTGCAGTGCTTTTAATTTAAATGTTTTACGATGAATTTCACAATGACCATATCGACGGATCGCTTCGATATGTGTCGCACTGCCGTACCCCTTATGCCCTTCAAATCCGTACTGCGGGTAGAGAGGAGCGAGTTCAACCATCTCCCGATCCCGTGTCACTTTCGCCAAAATCGAAGCGGCACTTACTTCGGGGATCGTCGCATCGGCTTTGACCATCGTTCGGATTCCGCTTACCCCAAATTTTGAATTACCGTCATACAAATAGTCGGCTTCACCCAATACACTCATGATCTCGCGTAATCCTGTTGCCAAACATGCCGATAGTCCGAGTTCATCGATTTGTGCTGCACTGAAGCGGGCGATATGGTAATCGGAGTTTTGTTTGATGATCTCAAAAAGCTCTTCACGCTTTTTCTCAGTCAGTTTTTTAGAATCGTTCAATCCGCCAATCGGTTGATGTAAAATTACCCCTGCAATGGTGAGCGGCCCCGCCAAAGGACCGCGTCCTGCTTCATCGATTCCGCACAGTTTCATATAGTCTCCTATTCATCTGATAATGCCCATCTCTCAAACGGAATCATCTCAATCCGCGAAATCGGATGCGAGAGGGTGCTTTCTATATTCATAGTGACCGCGATGACTTCACGGACACGGTTGGATACGATAAACCCTTCCAACGCTTCAACCTTCTTAAAGAGGGCGTGTTCATTCGCAAACGGTGAAGCGATAATGATTTGACCCCGTTCCGGGAGATAGAAATCAATCCCCTCATCATAATAACATTCAACATGGTGCTTATCGAGTTCTGAAAATACGAGATTTTCAAAAACCCGACCGAAGTGTTTTTGGACAACGAGGGCATGTTTAATGGCGATATCGCATAAATAGAGTTTCTTGATTGCACTGGGATGATTAAACTTGGCTAGGCTTTTGAGATAGCCTCGCTCATACATAGATTGCAAATGGAGGTAGAGTTTATCTTTGGATATTTTACGCTCACCTTTAAGCCGTTCGTAGAGATTGAATGCCGATACTTTTTGCGTCACCATTTTAGAAGCTTGGGAAAGGATAGAAAATTCAATCGGTTCCAATGCACGACTCAGGGTAGTTTGAAGATAAAGGACTCTCTCTTCGCTGGGGACACGGTGCATAGCGGGAAATCCTCCGAGTTGGAAAAAGTGATTCAGCGCGGTAGAGTCATATTTACTTTCAAAGGCCAAAAACTCTTCGTAATCGAGTAATTCCAAATGAATCATTTGATAAGGGAACTCCAGTGCAGTTTCGCTTGATAGGATTATTTGATCGATTTCTATCAGATTAATCGCTTCATCATAGTTGTCCAGTGCAAGGATCGATATCTTGTTATCACGGCAAAATTGGCTTAACGTACCGTTTAACTCAGTGATATCGAGTCGTATATCACGACAGTCAATATAAAGATAGGTTGATTTCTTGTGCGTGAGGAGATAATTTTTAATCAGCGCGCTCTTCCCTGACTGGGTAATTCCGTAAATGAGGGTACTTTCATCGCCGATTGAGTGTTTACGCTCAATAAATCCGATGTTATGCAAATCGTATCGATAGTATTCATCTAATAAGGTATTCATACTTCAAATCATACCCTAAAAAGTATAGCTTCCTTATTAAAAGGAAGTAAATTTAATATAGTAAGCGTTTTTTGCCCCTAAAAACCTTGACCCTGAGGGGGTATGTCGATATAATTTCGCTGCCTTATATAGTTCAGACTAGATCTGACGAGTTCTTTTATCTAAGGAAAACATTATGGAAAAAATTCGTTTAAAACTTAGAGCGTACGATCATCGTGTACTTGATCGTTCAGTTGCCTCTATCGTTGAAGCTGTAAAGCGAACGGGTGCGGAAATCCGCGGACCGATCCCTTTGCCAACCAAGATTCGTAAATATACGGTTCTTAAATCTCCGCACGTCAATAAAGACTCACGCGAGCAATTTGAGATTCGTATGCACGCACGTTTGATCGACATCGTGTCGGCTACGCCAGATACAGTTGATTCGTTGATGAAGCTTGACTTGGCTCCGGAAGTGGACGTAGAAGTTCGCTCTATGGACAAGTAAGGAGTAGGGTGTGGAATACATTGTAGAAAAGATCGGCATGAGCCGAACGATTGGCGTACCAAGTAAAGCGGTAACTCTTTTAAAAGTAAAAGAAGTGAAAGTTTGCGAAGTAGTAGATGGCACTGCTCTTGTAGCATATAGCCAAGGAAAAGCACGCAATAAGCCGATTGAGGGTCAGCAAAAGAAATATAACCTTTCTGCTGAATTCAATAAATTCGCTACATTGGAAGTTGCTAACACCGAAGCCGGTGATTTGGATATGACACCTTTAGCGGATGCTAAAAAAGTTAAAAGTGCATTCAAAACTAAAGGTCGCGGTTTTACCGGCGTTATGAAACGTTGGAATTTTGCCGGCGGACCAGGCGCACACGGTCACCGTTTTCACCGTACCGGTGGATCTATCGGTAACCGCGAATGGCCAGGTAAAGTCCAAAAAGGGCGTAAAATGTCTGGTCAATACGGTAATGAATTAGTTACTGTGAAAAATGAAGTGATGTCTTTTGACGCACAAAACGGTGTATTGGTTGTCGTGGGCGCTGTCCCAGGTGCAAACGGTGCATTAGGTCGAGTAAAGGTTGTTAAACAATGAGTGCTATTGTCTTAAACGAAAAATTCGAAAAAGCTTCTGAACTGGCATTGCCGGAGAGCTTTAGCGGTATCAACACGCATAACCTCTACTTGTACGTTAAATCGTATCAAGCGAGTATCCGTTCTAATACGGCATCTGCAAAAACTCGTTCTGAGATGCGCGGTGGTGGTAAGAAACCATGGGCTCAAAAAGGTAAAGGTGGCGCACGTGCCGGTTCACGCCGTTCACCAATCTTTGTTGGCGGTGCGGTTGCACACGGGCCAAACACAGGTCGTAACTACGATCAAAAGATCAATAAAAAGCAAAAGAAACTAGCGCTTAAATGTGCGTTGGATGCTTTGGCAACTGCTGGGAAACTTTTCATCGTTGATTCGATTGAAGTTCCAACAGGTAAAACAAAAGACGCATTGGCGTTGTTCAATGCATTGAATGTTCGTGATGCGTTGTTGGTGAAAAAGATTCTCGATGAGAATACCTATCTTGCATTCCGTAACATTGCTTCTACTTATGTTGTAGAAGAGAATGAACTCAACGCCTTTTTGGCTGCGACATACCGTTCGGTGGTTATCGAAAAAGCGGTATGGGAAAATCTGACTAAAGAGAGCTAAGATGGCAGATATTACTGATATCAAATCAATCCTGTATACAGAGAAGACTCTTGGTCTTCAAGAAGAGGGTGTTATCGTTGTTCAAACGTCTCCACGTATGACAAAGAACGCTCTTAAAGAGGTGTTTAGAGAGTATTTCGGAATCGTTCCGGCTCGCGTAAACTCACTAAACCAAAGCGGAAAAGTTAAACGTTTCCGTGGTCTTGCTGGCAAACAAAATGACTTTAAAAAGTTTTATGTGAAATTGCCAGAAGGCGCACAAATCGATAGTTTGGCGGTGTAATATGGCGATCAAAACGTATAAACCAACAACCCCGAGCCGACGTTTCTATACCAACGTTGATAACTCGGACATCACGGCAAAAGCGTCTGTTCGTTCTTTGTTGATTAAAATCCCTGCAGCTGCGGGACGTAACAACAACGGTCGTATCACATCACGTCATAAAGAAGCGGGAGCTAAAAAGCTTTACCGTATTATCGATTTTAAACGTAACAAATTCGGTGTTCCGGGTACTGTTGCTGCGATCGAATACGATCCGTACCGTAACTGTCGTATCGCTCTTGTTAACTATGTAGACGGTGACAAACGTTACATCCTCCAACCTAAAGGTTTGGTAGTCGGTGATGTTATCGCTGCTGCTGAGAGCGGTTTGGATATTAAAGCGGGTAACGCGATGAAATTGATGAATATCCCTGTGGGGACAACGATTCATAACATCGAACTTAAACCGGGCAAAGGTGGACAAATCGTCCGTTCAGCCGGAACATCTGCGCAAATCATGGGTCGTGAGGGGAAATATGTTTCTCTTCGTCTTCCATCAAGTGAAATGCGTTATGTATTGGGTGAATGTATGGCGACTGTCGGTACTGTCGGTAACGAAGAGTACATCAACATCGTTCTTGGTAAAGCAGGTCGTACTCGTCATATGGGTATCCGTCCTCAAACACGTGGTTCTGCT
>DATDUY010000254.1:0-3123 GCA_035290165.1 Sulfuricurvum sp.
TATGAAACACAATCGGGTATTTGGTTTGCCATGATTTCTGAGAAAATCGACGCAATCAACGAAGCCGAAAAAGTTTTGATCGATGCGATGGATCAACGCGCTTCGATCGTACAAGATCAAGCGGTACAAGTTCTTATAATCGCTATTACTGTCTGGATATTGGGAGTATTAGTTGCGATTTTAGGCTATTTCTTCTCTGCTGAGATCACCACCAACATCAAAAACCTCGAATCGGTTCTCAAGCGGGTTGCCGAAGACACCCACGATACCGAAGCAGAAGTACTCAGCCATACCATCAACCTCGATACCACGGAAGGTACAGCCCAAGCGTATGGCTTGTTGGAACGCATTATTGAGCAAACCCTCAATGATAAACAATACGCGATGGAAGCATCGGAAGCAAAATCGATGTTTTTGGCCAATATGTCCCATGAAATTCGTACTCCGTTAAACGGTATTGTCGGATTCACTGAGCTCCTCAAAGATACTGAACTGCATGATGAACAACGCGAATTTATCGATATCATTGAAAAAAGTTCTGAAAACCTTCTTGAAATTATTAATAATATTCTTGACCTCTCAAAAATCGAAAGTAATAAACTCGAAATTGAAGAAATTGTCTTTAATCCGATTGATGAGTTTGAAAGTGCTGTTGAAGTCTACGGAGTACGTGCTTCGGAAAAACATATCGACCTTGCATGTTATGTCGATCCGAGTCTTGAGCGTCCGCTCAAAGGGGATCCGACTAAAATCAAAGAGGTTATTATCAATCTTCTTTCCAATGCGGTCAAATTTACCAACAGCGGCGGGGCTATCAGCGTCGATATTCGCCGTGTAGAGTGCGATACCCTCAACCGTACCAAAGTACGTTTCCAAGTAAAAGACAACGGGATCGGCGTTACCAGCGAGCAGCGCTCACGTATTTTTGAAGCGTTCTCTCAAGCGGATACCTCCATTACTCGTAAATACGGCGGTACCGGTTTAGGACTCACCATTTCAAGCCGTTTCGTTGAACTGATGGGATCACAGCTTGATCTTGAGAGCGAACCGGGGAACGGAACATCTTTCTTCTTCACACTGGAGTTTGAAGAGATTGAAACTCTTAATGAACCGCTTAAGGGATCATTTTCCAATATTAATGCCGTCATATTGGAAAGCCATTCAAAGAAAAAACTCCAAAATACCTATATTAAAGAGTACCTTGACTATTTCGGAGTGAGTTATACCACGTTCCACGAAATGGACGAGCTTAAAATGTTGGAACGACAGGTCAATTATGACTTGCTGTTTATTGACAACGATTACACCACCGATGATGATATTGTTACCTATGCCTCATCGCAAGAACAACTGGTTCTCATTACCAAATCATTCTATATGAAAAAAATCGACTCCATGGGGATCGATATTTTCAAAGTATTGTATGAGCCGCTTAACAGTTCAAAAATCCGTACTACCCTTGATGCGTATGATGCCGAAGCATTCAGCAACCGTAAAGTCAAAGTATCTCGCCGTAAAAAGTTTGATGAGAAAAACTCCCGTTTTGCTGCAACTGCCCTTGTAGCCGAAGATAATATCATTAACCAAAAACTGATTCGACGGACACTTGAAGATCTCGGATTGGAAATTACGATAGCCAGCAATGGACTTGAAGCATTTGAAAAACGCAAAAACGGTAATTTTGATATTATTTTCATGGACATACAAATGCCGGTGCTTGACGGTATCGAAGCAACGCAGGAAATTTTAGATTTTGAAGAGGATTACGGTCATAGCCATATCCCTATCGTTGCATTGACCGCAAATGCCCTTAAAGGTGACCGTGAGCGTTTTATGGCAGCCGGAATGGATGAATATACCACCAAACCGTTAGTACGTTCAGAAATTATCTCGTTGCTCAATAACTTTTTGTCTCATAAAATTATTGAAATCAACCCTGTTCCGAAGTCGGTTCATGAAATTGTCGTTGAGGCAGTTGAGCAAGAGAGTGAAACCATCATTCCTGAGACTTCAGAAGAAGAAGATTTTATAACCCTTCCTGATGACGAGTTAATCAATACGGTCAATGTTACTGATACGCTTGATGAGGAAAAAATCTTCCCTGATACAGTAGAAGAAGAACCTCTTCCAGTCGATGAGCCTGTGGCTCAAGAACGGATATCAGCCTATGACGCCGATATTTTGATTGCAAAACAAAATACTCTGGAATTAAAACTTTTCACCCGTATTCTTGATGATTTAGGGTACACTTATCAAAGTGTCACCACTTCCGAGCAACTCAGAGATGAGCTTAGTAATCGTCGCTATAAACTTGCCCTTTTTGATAAAAGATTAAGTGGATTAAATCTCAAGGATCTGTATGATATAATTCGATCCGGCAACAGCGATACTTCTTTGGTAATGCTCATCGATCCAAGTGCACCGGAAGATGCTGAAGATGCGATGTACGTTCATGAAATTATCAAAAATATCATTAACAAAGATTTATTACGTCTTGTTTTTGAAAAATTTATCTAAGCAAATGGGGAAATTCTAAATGGATGAGAAGAAACTAAAAGTTCTTGCGGTTGATGATGATATGATCAACCTCAAGTTACTCAAGACCATGCTTATGAAAACCCCGAATGTCTCTGCTGTCGTAGAGGCAAAAAACGGTGCCGATGCAATCGGTGTCCTCAAATCCCAAAACGATATTGATATCATTCTCCTCGATATTATTATGCCGGTGATGGGTGGAATCGAGATGCTCAAAGTCATTCGTGCAGATGAATCCCTCCGTCAGCTTCCCGTCATCGTCCTCACCACCGATGAAACGAAAAAAGGGGAAGCGCTAGAGTGCGGAGCTAACGGTTTCTTGATGAAACCCGTCCGTGAAAAAGATGTCCTCGCTAAAATAGCACAACTCGCTCTATAATGCCAAAGGGATAAAATCCTTTCGGCTGCACCATCATAATTAATCTCTTATAGTCTTACAGTTTTTGCCATGAGCGTTTATGTGCGCGGATAGGTTCTGTTGTGATTGTCGCACGTGTTACCGCTGTCGCATCGATCAGTACCATCGTATCTTTTCCGGTAGTATCTGCCAATGTTGTACACCCTGCCGCTGCCGCTCCTTCAAATGAA
>DATDUY010000255.1:0-10430 GCA_035290165.1 Sulfuricurvum sp.
GATCCGCAATCCCGAATCTTCTCTCAATCTACACCCTATCAATACGAAAGAAGCAAAATCCCTCTTTACACACTGGATGGCTAAAGAGGATAAAAAGGTTTATTAACCTAAAAACTCGATTGTTTTTTCAACAGGGCGACCGATAACGGCATGAGGTTCCTTAATCAGTATCGGACGTTCAATCAGTTTCGGATGCTCTGCCAATGCATCGATTAAAGCCGATTCCTCTTCAATCTTTGCCAATCCAAGCTCTTTATACAACTCCTCTTTCGTCCGCATCAATTCCCGTGCAGAAACTCCGAGTTTTTTGAGCAAAGATACGATATCCTCACGTGATGGCGGGGTATCAAGATATTTGAATACCTCGATTTCCTCCCCTTTCTCTTGAAGCAAACTCAGTGCTTCACGCGATTTTGAACATTTCGGATTGTGCCAGATGGTTGTCATTTATGACCTTTTTTAGAAGAATTATAGCCCATCATATAAATCAAATAAAACTTAAATTATTTTATTAACTGCTTAACACAAAATTAACACAGTTAGTTCATAATCTTACTCTCGGAAATTACCATTAGGAGTTAAAAGGAGAAAAAACGGAGGAGAAAAGCCCAACGATCCGTCTGCTCTGTGAATTGCAGCTCTCAAGCAGACGGAAAAACGTATTGCATAGCAACGTCTAAATTATAGCGTTTTTTTACGCTGTTTCTCCGACGTTGTCGTGCATACACCTTATTTTTAACTAAAGGAAATGTATGTTCGATTTTCCCATATTCGAAATGCCCACGATAGGGCTAAGAATGCTCATGGCGATCAATGCGATCATCCACGTATTTGTCTCTCACGGCGGTGCTGTCGGAGGGTCTGTGGTACTCGCACTCGCCGCATGGTGGACCAATAAAAAAGGGGATTTGGCGGGATATGAAACCGTCTATCGCCTCCTCATGGTCTTTTTTATCATCTCTACTTCTGTCGGTGCACTCACCGGAATCGGGATGTGGATTCACGCTAACATTATTAGCCCCAACGCTATCGGAGGACTTATCCGCGTCTTCTTCTGGAAATGGTTTATCGAGTGGATCGTCTTTAACTTCGAGGTTATTTTGCTCCTCTTCTGGTTTATGACATGGAAACCAAAAGCCGCAACAGCGCAAGGTCGTGCTTCTTCCGTTCGCTTCGGAGTCTATTATGCGGTATCCTCATGGATAACGATGTTGATCATCACCGCGATTTTGGGCTTTATGTTGACACCGAATTTCGACGGTCAACCGTGGATCGATCCTGAAGTTTATCCGGGTACGGTCAACTACAACAATGCCCTCTTTAACCCGACTTGGTTCCCTGGACTTATGATGAGAACCTTTAGTTCCATCGCGTTTGCCGGAGCACTTGCTATTCTATGGACATGGCTCATTACCAGTTTTAGTAAAGATGAAGAGATTCGTGCCACTAAAGAGCGCCTCATCAAATTCTTCGCAACCATCATGATGGTCACCGTTCCGGTTGCCGCAGCATTTGGGTACTACTATCTACTCCAAATCCCTGAAGCGGCGCGCGCCATGATCCCAACAGCGATGATGACGAGAGCGTTTGCCGATAAAATGGATTTGATGTACATGATTATCAGCGGCATCGGCGGTGCGGTAGTGGTAACAACGATTATCGCTTACTTCTCTCCGAAACGCTTTCCCTACATCGCGGCAACACTCATGGTTGCGGCATTTATGCTCTTCTGGGGATTCGAAGAACGTACTCGTGAGTTTATCCGTAAACCGTACCTCATCTATAACTACATGTACGCCAACGGTATCCGTGTTACCGACGTACCGTATCTCAACAAAGTGGGTATCCTCAAACACGCGATCTTCGTCGATGAAAAAGACAAAGTGATCAATGAGGATAAATCCAATCTCGTCGAAGTGGGTCACACCATTGCGCGTATCGAGTGCCGAGCTTGTCATACCGAAAACGGTATCAACGGTCTCAAATTCCTAACCAAAGGGTGGAGCCAAGAGGCGATCCGTAATCGTATCAACAACCTACCGGGCGGGGGAACCCCTTATATGGCTCCGTTTGTCGGAACCGAAGCGGAAAAAGACGCACTAGCGGCTTATATCGCATCACTTAATAAAAGAGGAGAGATCAAATAATGAACTGGAAACTCCCTTTTGACATCCCCCTCGTCGTACCGACGATGGGACTACCCGGCTGGTTCTTTGACACGCTGGGCGTAATCGTATTTGTTGTGCACATCGCATTTATCTATACCCTTATCGGTGCTTCAACGGCGTCGGTTCTCTACAATATTTTCGGGATATTCAAAAAGTCCAAAACAAACGATTTGTTGGCATACAAAATGACCAACCCTACCACCATCAGTGAAAATATGGGGGCATTGTGGGGGGTCGCTCCGTTGCTCGTTATTTCGGTACTTTATACCGGATTTTTCTATACGGCGATTCTAAAAGTATCTCCGCATATTTTGCATATCATTTACGGGAACATCTTCGCGTTCTTGCTCTCGTATGCGTACAAATTTAGCTGGCATTCGTTGCATAACCACAAAGGGTTCCATATCGCAATCGGTTTGATTGCGGTATTAACGTTCTATACGTTGCCTCCGGTGTTTATGTCGATGTCTAACCTCTATTTACAGCCGGAATTGTTTGCCTCTGTGCAAAATATTTGGGACATTATGTTGACTCCGTTGACGTTCTTCCGTCTCATCAACTTTTTCCTCACCGCATTTGCGTTCACGGGGATCGTCATGATCTATCTTGGGGTCAAATGGGTTAAAGCGGGCGGAGAAGATGCTGAAGTAGGCCGTTTGGCGATCGATCAAGGTAAAAAATGGTTTATGTGGGCAGCTCCTGTCAACATCGCTGTTTTGCCGTTGGTATTTTTCGCTTTCAGCCCACGTATCAGTGAAGCGTATATCCATACACCGTTTGTCTTCTTGCCGTTTGCGGCATCAGCGGTATTGTTGATCCTATTTTTCTTCCTTCTTAAACGCTTTAGCAATGAAGAGATGAACGCTAGTGATGCGACCAAAGCGGTGGTATTGATGGTCGTTGCAGTAGCCTTGATGGCAACAGCACGTCACGGTATCCGCGTGGTAAGTTTTGAGGAGCCGTTGCAATTGCAAGCCGAAGCGACCGAAAAATACATGACCGACGTTATCGCCGAATACAAAGCGCACAAAGAGGAGATGAAAAATGCTCCTCAAGTCGTTCTCGATCCTGCGGTTTCATTGGCAGACGGCAAAGGGTGTTTGGCATGTCACAGTGTTGATACCCGCCTTGTAGGACCTGCTTATAAAGAAGTTGCCGCCAAAGGTGAAAGTGCTGAGATTCTCACCGCTTCACTCAAAAACGGCTCAACAGGTAAATGGGGTGAAACTCCAATGCCTCCGCAAACACTCACTGACGAAGAGGCTAAAACACTCATCGAATGGGTACAAAAGCAAAAATAACTATTATCCGAGGGGCAAACCCCTCGGTATCCTATTTTCACAAGAGAACCCAATATGCCAAAATCGACCTCCTTAAAGATTCACAACATATTCGGTTCTCTTGTGAGAATGGCATTATTTGCTCTATTGATGAGTGTTTCTGCATTCAGTGCTCCCTTATCACTCAAAAGCACCCCCTATTTTCATCCTGAATCCTCCGCGAATATTGTGATTTTTTACACCACGTGGTGCCCACCGTGCAAACGGGGTCTTGTCTTATTGGATGAAATGCACAAAGAACACCCTCGCCTCTCTATCAGCCGTATATGCGTCGATACTTCTGTGCAGCAAAAACGTGCCCAAGCATTCGGAATTTTACAAACCGTCCCACTCATCCTGATCGCTGATCGCAGTGGAAGTGTCATCAAACGATTTAGTGTATTGCCGGATAAAAAGAATTTAAATGATCTCATTCAAAGACTCGAAGAGGGGCGACTCGAAAACGGCACACTCCCCCCTGAGAAGAGGATCGACAGCTGGAAACAAAACAGAAAGGGGATGTAATGAAGTTCTTGCGCGATTACAAAACATTTTTAGCCTTACTTATCCCTTTTTTAGCGATTCCATGGATAATGCTCGGCGATTTTCATCTGTTGCTGTTCAATTTTTCCCATGATCGACTCGAAATCGGCGGCTTTGCGATCGAAATGAGTACCTTTGCCATGATTTCCTTATTGCTCCTTTTGGGAGTGGCTCTGACGTTGATCAGCGCACTCAGTCTCTCTCGCTTTTACTGTGGAACACTCTGCCCCAATACTTTTTTCGCCCATTTACTGAACCTTTTTAAAGGGAAAAAAACATCATTTTTTTCCAAAGCGGCAGGATTTATACTCCTTGCTTTTTTAGCTTCGATGCTAGCTTTTTCACTAGTCGCTTATGGGATCAGCACCGATGAACTCATCGATGCAATAGCGCATCTCACCTTTGCGGGGTGGCTCGTCATCATCCTTTCATTGCTCATGATCGCCGAGATCTATATGGTTCAGGGGTGGTATTGCGCCTATCTCTGCCCATACGGTGCCATCACGGCGATCTTGCCGATAGAAGATCGCCTCACCTACCGTTTTGATGATCCAAACATCAACTGTACCGAGTGCGAAGGGTGTGTCAAAATCTGCCCTATCCCTGATCTCGACATCCGTCATGGCTTTGACATCCGCTGTATTCAGTGCGGACTGTGCGAAGAGGCATGTGAAAAAGTATTTGCCAAATGCACCCGTCCATCGCTTATTCATCCTGAAAAAAGATCGATTTTACGCGCGGGGGGGAGAAGAAGTATGGGGGTATTCGTTGCTATTATCGTCATCATGCTACTCACCACAGCAGGGATTGTCACCCTTTTGGATGAGAAGCGGTTAGAATCGTGTCGGTTGGAAAATAGAGCGTTATATTAGGAAATTACCATTTCCCCTCTATCGATAAAAGTACCTGTGGTTTTGTGTGCTCTTTATCCACCTGAGTTTGGGTGATTGCCCCCCCTGCATCGTACAAACGTGAAGTTGTTTCTACCGTAGAAGCCGTAATATTTTTCACGTTAAACTGCAATTTAAACGTTTTATTGAGCCGTTTATTGGCATAGAGATCGAGGGTACCGTACCCTTTTTGCGATTGGGATATGAAATACTCCTGCGGGTCATCGTATCCGCCGACGTAGCGATAAGCGGCTCCGTAGGTGATTTCTGACTCTTTTAAGGTGTGATCGAAACCGAGATTACAGGTAAAATTCGGTGTTTGTAAAAGCTCTCTTTTGACTCCTGTTAGGGTGTTGGTGATCGATGAGTCTTGCAGCGTGGCATTAGCAAACAGTCCGAACCCTGAGATATATTCTTTGAGTGATTTTTTAACCTCTAGCTCGAGCCCCCACAACGACCCCTCTCCTGCATTTTCAGGGGTTTGTTCATAGCGTCCTGATAGGGTGTTAAAACGGATCGCATTTTCGATTTTATCATTGATACTCCGGTAAAACCCGCCGATACTCGCTACGCCTTTATCCTCAAAAAAGTGCTCATACCGAAGCTCATAACTCAACGCTTTCTCTTCGGTTAGATTCGGATTTCCGATCACATCGGGGCGATGGATGCTGTTTTCATCGAGGGTGCTGTTGGTACTCGCCGATAGTTGGCTGAGTCTTGGGAGACGGACGGTTTTAGCAACACTCGCACGGATATTGTCTTTTGGTGTCACCTGAAACAGTGCGTGCAGGGATGGCGCGAAGTAACCCAGATTTGACGTCGCACCATAGTCTCTATTTAGTGTTTCATATCGGATACCGGGAGTAATGACGATCCCCTCATTCACCGTATATTCGTCTTGGATATAGAGGGCGAGTTTGTCCTCTTTCATCTGAATTTTATCGTTCACCGAAGTGACATCTACCCCATTTAAAATCCTTGTGGTTTCATCGATCTGATCGCTTCTTTTGAGTTCAAATCCGGCTTTCATAAAATGCTCATCACGAAGTGCCGTATAATCCCCCTGAAGACCGTAAAATCGACTCAATACATAATCGTGCTCTTTACGATTGGTAGCAGAAGGGGTCGATAATGACTCCAAATCGCCGCTCTCTTCAAACGAGTGAATTTTTGCTTTCCACTCAAAAATATCGTCTCCAAATCGGTGCTCTGCCCCCAATGCCGACCAAAGCATCGTGTTAGTAGCATCGTCATGACTTCGGTAACGGCTCGTTGGAGTAGCTGAGCCTTCGGTCATAGTCGTCGAAGTAATATCGTTACTATCATGATTAAACGTCACCGACCCGTCATAGAGTATTTTAAGGCGAGAAGAGGGGGAGTAGTTGAGCTTTGCGCGCACACCCACCGAGCGATTTTTGCTCCGATCATCACGCTCTTCATTGGTATCCAATGCTGTTTTATCGGTTACAATGTCGGTACGATCTTCTTTGATATTGTTAGACGCGTTCAGATTCACCAAATACGAAACTTTATCGAACTTCCCTTCTCGTTGAACATACGCGGTTTCACTCAAATCGTCGCCATACGAGCCAATCATCACCTTGGCCAATGTTCGCCCTTCGGCTTTGGGTTTTTTGAGGACGATATTGACGATCCCCCCCATTGATTCGGCAGTGTACTCCGCCGAACCGTTCGTCATCACTTCAATCCGCTCGATCATGTCCGGCGAAATCTGCTCCAAGGGACTAACACGCTTACTCGTACCCGTCGAGGCCGCTTCTCCGTCGATCATGACAACGGTATACCCTTTTCCGGGAGCAGCAGTGGGTCCTTTACCGCTTGGAATGCTTACACCGGGGGTGCGTCTGAGAATCTCCAAAGCATTCGAATCCCCGTATTGTGTCAGTTCCGCTCCATTGATAATACGTTTGGCAATGGAGTTATCTCGTCGCTCATCGATAACCGAGTATTCTTCGGCTATCTGGATTTTTTCGAGGTTAATGATCTCCTGTGCACAAGCACTTGAGATAATACTGCCGGACAAAAGTACGGATATTATATAAGGTTGATAATTCAAAAAAACTCCTAATTAGTTCTGTTTGTCGGTGACGATATAGAGCTGTTCATGCCCCAAACGTTTAAGCACATCCATTACACCCACAAAATTTTGAAATGCCGACTCTTTATCACTGTAGAGGACGACGGTCATCTCTTTACCTCCGGAAACAACCCGTTGTTCAAAATCAGCCAACGTAATCGGACTCTTCTCATCCCCAGCCAACAGCGTCCCGTCTTTTTGGATTGTCAGTTTGAACTCCGATGGTTTATGCTCTGCGGCTGTCCCTTTGGCTTCGGGGAGATCGACGGGAATAAGTCCCGTTCGGATAAAGGTCGCTGTCGTCAATACCATGACCAAAAGTACCAGCATAATATCGATGAACGGGATAACATTAATGGAATCAACACGCTTCATTCTCATGAAATTACCCTCGGTTTTTGTGAGCTTCAATATCCCACAGAGCTAAAATACGCTCCATTTTTCGTAACAAAATGTTATAAAACACGATAGCCGGAATCGCAACGACGAGACCCATTGCGGTTGCTTTGAGTGCCAATGCCAAACCGGTCATGATCTTCTTCGGATCAACCGCACCCACGTCACCGAGACTGTAAAAAGTAATCATAATCCCAAGCACTGTCCCTAATAACCCGACATACGGAGCGTTTGACCCGATAGTTGCGATAGTGCTCACATTATTGCCCAACTCAAGTTCCAACTCTTCTTTGGTCTCATAGTTTTTGTTTTGTATCGATTTATATTCCATCAAACGTTCAACAAACAGAGACAACGATGCTATACTCATTAACACTAAGATCCCTATGATCCCATAATCTATAGCACTGTGTGCGTATTCCAACATAGAACTAGTTTCCATTATTTTCCCTTTTCAGTATGATTTTCAACTCTCTGATTCGCTCAAAAACGCATCACACGCTAACACCGCCGCACCGTAGGATGTCGTGATCTGCGGATACTCGGGGACAAAAATTTTATGCCCCAGTTCATTTTCGATCGCACTGACCAATCCATCGTTGAGGGCAGGTCCTCCATCGAAATAGACGTTCTCTTTGACCCCGACCCGTTTGACCAGTTTGACGATCCGCTTGGCGATGGAATAGTGAACCCCCGATACGATATCTTCGACGCTGTGGTTGTTTCCCAACAATCCGATAATCTCCGATTCGGCAAATACGGCGCACGTACTGCTGATCGAGAGGGGTGTCCCCACTGATTTGAAATGGTATGCACTCAACTCATCCACCCCGATCTCCAGATTCATCGCCACAACGTCCAAAAACTTTCCGGTTCCCGCTGCACATCGGTCGTTCATCGCAAAATTAACGACATTCCCCTCGGCATCGAGTGAAATTGCTTTGCTGTCTTGCCCTCCGATGTTGATGATCGTTTTGATATTGCCGTAGCTTTTGGCAGCTTGTTGCGCCCCGATAGCGTTGGCGGTGATCTCACTGACGTTTTCATCCGCCTCTTTGAACAGCTTTCGCCCGTATCCCGTGGCTACCGTATAGACCACCTCTTTTTCATCAATCCCAAGCTCGCGCAACAACTCCGCAAGTGCCTCTTGGGCGTATTTGTAAAACATACTCCCGCTTGCGCTGATTTTATGCCCGACGAGATTTTTATCCTCATCCGCAATACTGATTTTAATCGCGGTAGAGCCGATGTCTATCCCTACAAAGTATCTCATCTTTTCATTCTCTTTCGATTTTTTAACGACTCGATAAACGCTTCAACCCGCGTCGTAAGCTGTCCGTGTTGTGAAGGGCTGTAATCGCTCTCGATATAAAGGGTCGGTATCCCCTCCCGCTCCATCGCCGCTAACACGCTGCGCTGTTCCATCTCATAAACCTGACACCCCGCAAATGCCTGATAGATCACCCCATCAGCGCTGTAACTGCGAACCAGTTGGATGATTCGCCGTATTCGGTCGTCGTTTTGGGTGAATATCGGGCAGGTACACGCTTTGAGATATTTGTCCGAGACCGAATCGATCATGTCGTAGAGATTCCACTCATCCACCGCCACCATATCGTTGAACATACGGTTCGAACTGCACGTCTCATCGGCGACGATAATCGCATCGCTCTGCTCGATGATGAGGGGGATTTTATAATTGGGGAAAATCGGCGGTGAACCGGTATAGACGATACGCGGGCTTGCTTTTCCTGCCACGTTGACACCTTCACTTACCCGCTGTTCTAGTTCCGCAACCAGTTTTTCCACCGCACCGATCCACGCATCTATTTTGTCAAAGAAAAAAGCGTTGGTGACTAAGAACATATCGACACCTAAAATCGGAACCGCTTTGTTTTTTCGAAACTCGGTGAGCTTATGATAAAGTGATTGTGCATATCCTACCTTTTTGATCGCACTCTCCAGATTAGATCGGGTCAGCTTTTTTCCCTGAAATTTCGAGAGCTTCACGGCAAAACTTTTGACACTCTCGCGCCAGTAGTGGCGACTCTCTTCGCTCTCTTTGGTTCGGGGGAACCCGACATCGATGACGGTATGACCGAAACTTTCGATGATGGTACCCGCTTTGGTCTTTTGATCGCACGTTGTCGGAGAAAAGGTGATGTCAGGCTTATCGGAAAAATTATCCGAGGCGAACCACCCTACCGTAGCCTTGACCAGCGGACACGACTTTTGAGGCAACAGATCACTACCGATCTCATCGTCAGTATAAAACCCGTTACAAAGTCGAATCGGCACAGCGTCCAGTGCATAGATGATCTCCGAGGGGATTTGGATACACATCGTCCCGATTTTTGCTTTCCCCTCGTGGAGCGGTTCATGGCGGCAATAAACCTTCTCGAACAAATCGTAAAAATAGCCCATACTGTGAATCGGGGATTTAAAATCCTCTTTGAGGGCATTGAGGACGCTGATCGCCTCCATCGCCTTATGGCGGTTTTGACGCTCCGCCGAGGTCTCAATCGAATGTTCAGTGTGCATGGTTCTCCTTGTGTTGATCCATCGCCATACGAAGGATGAACCCCTCTTTGGTCGATTCGAAAATACTTAGCCCTGCGAAGTTGGCTTCCAAACACCCCTCTTCGGGACATGCCGCGACACATTTGAGGCAGAGAGTACAATCTTCGGTGACTAAATTTTTGCTCGTCACGTCATCGGCGATTTCGAGAATATCCATATCGCATGCGCGGTAACAATCGCCGCATTTGGTACATTTTGCTCCGTCTTTATAGAGTTTAAGCAATGCGGGTTTCGAAAAAATATGCTGCAATGCCGCCATCGGACAAAAGTAACAAAAAAATCGTTTTTTCACAACACTTCCCACCAAAAACAGCCCTACGATTATCATCCCTAGCGTCGTCATCACTAAATCTGTTTTCGACGAAAAGTCGATATAAAACTGATTAAAATGACCTGTAAATGCCGGAATCATCATCCGTCCCGGACAAATATCGCA
>DATDUY010000256.1:0-6501 GCA_035290165.1 Sulfuricurvum sp.
TTTATCCAAAATACGCATAACAATAGATTCACCATAGATGATAGGAAGCGTTGAGAGACGAAAATCAAATTCGGCGTCCATAACCATCGCAGAAAAACGACCATCTTGAGGTTTGCGGCGTTCGGCAATATCAAGATTGGCTAATAGTTTAATACGTGAAGCCAACGGAGGATAAATATCACGGTCAAAAATAAAGATTTCAGCCAATTTGCCGTCAACTCGTCCGCGAACGACACAGTTTCTCTCTGTGGGTTCGATGTGAATATCACTTGCCCGCCCTTTGATACATGCTTTGAGAATGACATCGATAAGCTGCAAAATCGAGGAAGCCTCTTGCTGTTCTTCAATGGTTCCGATATTACGCAGTTCATTACGAATATTGGTAACTAGCTCTTTGACACTGTCTTTGAGCTCCATTTTAAATAAATAGGCTTGGATTTGTTTTTCAGTCGCAACGGCAATTTTAAGTGATTTTCGGGGAAAAAGGCGTTGAATGGATTCTTGTGCTTCGATATTTAGTG
This sequence comes from Sulfuricurvum sp., assembly GCA_035290165.1. Lineage (GTDB taxonomy): Bacteria > Campylobacterota > Campylobacteria > Campylobacterales > Sulfurimonadaceae > Sulfuricurvum. The sequence goes on from DATDUY010000256.1 coordinate 522, forward strand.
GATCGGCAAATACTACGACAACATACATATCGTCTTGGGAGATGGGGAGGGCATTGTAGCGTTTAAGCTGGGTTGTCGGTATTTTTTCAATGAGCCGGTAATCCATATCGATAGAGTCAAGATCTATAAAAGGGACTTCAATAACTTCGGCTAAATGGATTAAAATTGACGTTTCATCTAAAAAGTGGTAGTTTTTGATAATCGAAAGTTCATAGCGTCCAAGACGGATTTGTTCAACGATAAAGCGTTTGATAAAATTGAGTGATATGGCACCTACTTTGGTGAGGGTTTCCAAAACGGTATCGTCTTGTACGCCACGGGAGGTCAGACGGTCAATTTGCTGTTGTGAGATATGGCGCTTTTCTAATAAGTCATGCGTGATGCGATCCATACACTCTACCTTTTTCTAATATACATGATGAAATGTTAATATTTTATCATAGTATTCATCTATAGCTATGCTTTTTCGCCCGTTTGTCTCTGTCGCATAGAGTTTATAGCTTGCGCGGATATTGGTTGGATCTTTATATTCTTTGATAAATTGGGTTGGCTGAGGATTTATGAGATACAAATCAAAAACTTTGGAGAGCAGGTACGAACTGGTGGGAAATTTTAGATTTTTAATCGGTTTGTTATCGTATAAAGCTTGCAGAAGAAGTTTTTTTTGCATTACTATAACTGAAAAATAGGCAGCATTGGCACGTGATTCTTTGGTTTGGTTGAGAGTCATAATCGGTCCAGCCAAACGATCGATTAAGTCTGCTTTGAGGCATGAAAAGGCATACAAAGAGACATAGGGTTCATCTGCCTGATGATAGGGAAATCCTTGACGTCCAAGATTGCATGCTTCGAGATAGTTGCCTTGTTGATAGAGATTAAAGAGCCGTTGATTGGAATCAGCCAATGAAGATGCCGTTAATAAAACGAAAAAGAGAAAGATTTTCATTTAAATGTACCTCGTTCAATTGAATCAAGTAAAGAGCGTGCCGATTCGGAATTAGACTCTGAAATATAGAGATGCAATGTCTTTTTGGCTTGTTCTACTCTGCCGAGTTTAACGAGTGATTTGATAAAAATAATCCAACTCTCATCTATGTTAGAGTTTAAACTATTGGTTTTTAGTGAAAAATTATAGGCTTCACTGTAGTTCCCGTGATCATAATGATAACGGGCGATAAACAATCCGAGGTTAGCATTCGATGTCTCTTTGAACCGGCGTTCTACGCTCTCAATATCAGGTTTGGATTCATTGCGATTGAGTGAAAAAGGCTTATCTGCGGATGAAGGGGAAATAGCGGGAGGAGAAGCTTTAATGGAAGCTGATTGGGGGACATTTAAGACTTTGGGGAGAGGAATACTCTGTTGCAGAGGTTTCGTATTTTGCGGAGCCGGCGCGGTTGGTATTTGAGTTGAGGGTGTTGAAGTTTGAAAGGATTGAACAAAATCCATAGAGGGTTCGAGAACAGTAGAAGATTCATCACTATGAGGTCCTGTTGATGAAGCGCTTTCTTTCACGGGGATGTTAAGCTGTTCTTTTTCGACGGTAGACTCACTTTCTTGGGTATCAACTGAATAATAAGCAATTGACAAAAATACGAAGAAAACTGCAATAACAGCACCGACATAAGGAGCATACGATTTGATTTTGTATTTGAGCCAGCGGCGTTCTAAATTTCGGATATCAACCACGGATCAGTCCTGTATGAATCGCCGCCATTTCAATCCATTTCGATTTTAAGGCATTGTATTTAATTAAAGTCGGATGGTTTTCTTCATACCAGTAATAGAGACTAAAAAGTGAAAATAACAATTTATTCGTATCACGATAATTCCCTTTTGTTAGAGATGTAATCAGTTTCATATTTTTGTCATTGAACATATTGGCGACATCAAAGCAGTTTGCTTTTAATAGCTTTTTTTGGACGTATACTTTAAGCTCATCAGCGGAAGCATTTTGGAGTTCGATACTTTCCCAAATCCGTGTTTGAAAGTGCTCTTTAGCAATCACATCTTCTTTATCGGTTTTATGCAGAGTAATGACAAATTTAATGGCACGTGCATCGGAAATAAGACGAATTTTTTCCATAAGCGATGAACTATAAAGCTGCGCTTCATCCAGAAGTACAATGGGTACATCAGCATACGATACCGCTTCGGCAATTTCTAAAAATCGCGTTAGTGTCATCACTTCACGGGGAGCGTGCCCAAATATTCTTTGTGCCAAAACACGGAGAAAATCATCTTCATCCACAATAGGAATATCAAACATTAATACTTTTTGATGCTTGGAGAGGTCATGGTGAAGTTTATGCAGCAGCATACTTTTCCCTGTCCCCGGTTTACCGAACAAAAGAATCATTTTTAGGGGTTTTTGTACCGAATTTTTGAGTGATTGATACATATGAGAGACACTGTCTATCTGGACATAGTCCCTCGGGTTTACCACATCCAAAAACAGATCACGCGGTTTTGAGAAAAGGGAGCTCTCCATCCGTTATTTACTTTCTTGCTTTACTTCTTCTTCGATTTGTCTTCCAAGACGTGTATAGCCTAAATCTCCCAAACTAACGGTGTCTTTCTCTTTTTTGATGATATGAGGCTCGATGATAATAACAATCTCTTCGGTTCTTTTACTCATCCCTTCACGCTTAAACATATACCCAAGAAACGGAATGTCACCAAGCAATGGAACTTTGTTATTGTCTTGGACATTTTTAGTGTTAATTAAACCTCCGAGAATTACTCGATTACCGTCTTTTACGGTAATGACTGAGGAAATCTGACGACGGCTTAAGTCAGGCGGCATATCGCGTGTTGAATTGTTTGTTGAAATCTCACTGGCAGTTTCAGAAATGGAAGGATTGATACGCAATGTAATACTTCCATCACCGGAAATTTCAGGTGTTATATCTAACAAAACGCCAGAAAATACTGAACTGACCACTTCCGTTGTTGCCTGTTCACCCGTTGTTCCACCAGCCAAGGTAGAGGTGTTTCGTGTTTTATAGAACAATTCTGTCCCCGCAGTAATAAGAGCAGGTTGATTATTGAGGGTTAAAATTTTTGGATTTGAGATGGAGTAGACATCTCCTTGGGTTTTTAAAAATTTAACCACTTCGTTCAAACTTCCTTTGATACCGGCTTGAAACACACTTGCATTCAGACGACCAGTTGTACTCGGGGTTAAGGTTGTGATCGGAAACATAATATTACTGGTACCCGTAGTTGATGCCTCAAATGAACCTACATTTTTTGTATTGTAATAGTTGAACCCCAAGTCTATGTTTTGTAGAGCATAAAGTTGTGACCAATCAATACCGGTAGAAGAGGCATCACTAAAGACGACGCTGTACATCTTCACATCGATCAAAACCTGTGTTTGCATCTTTTTCTGCAACTCATGGATGTAACTGTCAAGTCGTTGGATTTGTTTTCCGGTACCGGTAACCGTCACTAAACCGGCACTTTTATTAATAAATATATTGTGATGAGTATCTTTTTCTGATGTTTTGGCGGTTTCAGTTTTTTCATCCGATGTTTGGTTGAGCGGACTGTTTTGTCTGTAATCATCTTCCGGACGGCTTAGAATACTTTTAACCTCTTGCTCTAGCGTATCCCAAAATTTTACCTCGTCTATGGTTGAGATATTTGTCCCTGATTCGGCTGATGCATTATTGCCTCCACTGCCTCCGGTTGATCCACTTGCCCCGGCTGCTGTTCCGGAATTGGAACTTAATCGTATATTGGTACTTCCCGTCCCTTTTCGTTCGGTCGTAATATAATCAATATTATAAGTTTTTGTCGACAAATAGGAGACTCGAAGTACATTATTTTGCAAAGTATATTGAAGATTGTTTTCTTTAATAATTAAATCAAATACTTCATTAATGGTCAAATTTTTCAAAAAAGTTTTATTCATCGGTCTTTTAAGAACTTCTTCTGCTTGTTCATCCGTTACAACGACACTCATGCCGCATTCATCACTGAGCTGGTCAACGAACTCCCCTACGCTTGTCCCTTTGACGGAAGAGATATTGAAAAGCTCATACGTACAATCTGCCTGAAGTGTAGGCGTGAGAAGGGCAGCCGTGGCAACGGATAACATAAACGCTCGTGCATGGTGTTTAATTACAGATGTCATGATACTTTCCTATTTCGTGATGATTTTAATATTATTATTTTGTTTGTTTAAAAACAAAATAAGTTTTTGATCTTTTTTCCCGGTCAATAAAACAGAATTGGACTTGATCTCATCAAGGGTAAAATTACGGATATTTTGACCGATTTTATACCATTTTCCGCTGATGAGGACCGATTTATTCATAATAGCAAGAAGACGTAACGGTTCTTCAACCACTTTCGGCTGAGCTAAAACACTACCCAACTTCGGAGGGGCAAGAAGATTTGAACCCGATTTTGCAGTTGAAACAGGCATTTTCATCTTCATGGGATCACGTAATGAGTTTATAAATCCATCAGGCACCCCACTACGTGCAGGAAGAATAGCAAGAATTTGCTCATCGACCCATGCTAGCTCTTTATCTCCATTTGGTTGTGTCATTACCGTAACGGCTGGCGAGCTTACAGACGGGACAGCCGCATGAAGCAGCATCATGCTCAAAAATCCAATAAGCAGATATTTTTTCATTGTCTTACGATCCCCCATACTGAGATATTGAGATCCCCTTTGAGCTTTTCATCGGCAGTAATGTTGAATTTATGCAGGTCAACGACCAAATGACTTTGTTCAAGTGCATTAATGAACTTTAAGGTATTTTTATACGGTCCTTCGGATGCAATAGTAATATCCAAAACGTGCCCGAATGAGCTATTGTCTGTCTGCAAGGTATTACCGAATTTGGCTAGTTTCACCTTATGCGCACGTGCGTATCGGGATACAGAATCAAGGTAGCCCCCCCACACTTTTTCATCATAATACAAAGAAGAAATTTGTTCCAACTGCTCTTTGATATAGGTATTGTACTGCACATAGAGAACACGTTGACGCTCTATTTCGATTGTTTCTTGCTCTATTTGTGCAATTCGTTCAGGAGGGTTGGAGGATAGATACTGTTTGTCCACATCCAAATCATTTTCAACTTTAACTGCCTTCTCGTGAGAGACTTTGAAACTGGTTTCAGAACTCTCCCAGAACAATAAATAGGAGAAAGTGAATAAAGAGGCAAAAATCATAACAAACACCATCACTTTGTCACGATCATTTTTATGTGCCAATGATTGATCTAATGTGTAAAGGTAGTCTTCAATTTGCAATTTCATTTGATTACCGCCTTAAGTTCACTAAGGTAGGACTTTTGATCCTCATCATAGGAGATAAGTTCTAGATTAAAATTATACTGATCTTGTTTAATATCCGTTAAATGTTTGAGCAGTGCCGTAATATCTTGGGTGTTTGATGAAGTCAATCCAAAGGTAAATGTTTTCTTGGTATCGTTGAGATCTTCTGCATACGTAATTGTTTTGAGCTGTACTCTGTACTGATTGAAGCTTCGTGTAAAATCAGCCATTATTTTAGCTTTCATCGGGTAATTTACTTTTTTATCATGCACTTGTATTAACGTATCTTTTTTTTGTTTATACGCGCTCATTTGCTCATCCAGAAGAGTCTGTGCAGCCTTTTTATTGGCAAATTTTAAATTTACAGTCGCTTCTCGTGTCATCTTTTCGATGTGTACTGACTCATACTCTTTGGTAAGGACGGCATGGTGAAACTCTTCGACATAAGAGAGCCCCCAATAGACACCCGGATAGAGAAGGGCTGCCGCTAAAGATGCAGCGGTAACTAAAATGAGTTTTCCGCTATCGCGTTTTGCAAATGGAGGAGGGCGGTGAAATATAGTGAAGTTGCATTCATATCGTTCAACCGCTTCGAGGCGTCCATATAGGTGCATCAATTGATGGATTTGATCAACTCTCTCCCCATTGGTATTAAATCCGTAATTAAAGTCAAAAGGAGTTG
>DATDUY010000257.1:0-5778 GCA_035290165.1 Sulfuricurvum sp.
CCTTTTTGCAAATCAATGGCCAGTTTGTTGGAAGCGATAATTTTCTCTTTATTCAAAAAGCTCAAAAAACTGAGTTTACCGTACTGACCCATCTCTTCCATATCTTCAGAGTTCTCCAGTGCAGCGACCCGCATTGATCTCTCACTTCGTGTCGGAGAGAGAAAATAGGTCTCAAGCCCCTGAGCGCCCAATGGGTCAGATGTTTTCGGGATAGAGTTTGCATGTACCGATACAAAGAGATCCGCTTCCTTGTCATTGGCAAACTTGGTTCGGTCTTTCAGTTCGATAAAGACATCACTGCTGCGTGTCATATAAACAGTATATCCCTGTGCGCGAAGTTTTTCAGAGAGCTGTTTTGATATCTGCAACACAATCTCTTTTTCCATAAATCCGTTGCCGACAGCGCCACTGTCTTTTCCTCCATGCCCCGGATCGATGACAATGATCTTTTTACTTCGATCACGCGGTGTTACAGTTACAAGGGGAGGAAGTGCCGATACAAGAAGAGGCTCCTGTACTTCTACAACCGGAGCGGTTGCGAGAGGAGGCGTTGTTTTAGGGGGTTCCAGAGAGAGATCGATATAAAGGGATGAGCCTTTCGGAGTGGGTTTAATCGATATAGGCTGATTGTGTTCAATCACAACACGGAGTGTTTTAGCATCAAACTGTGCCATTTTGATCCGATTAATACTTTGATGTTCCAATGTTTGTGTTTTTGAAAGGGTTGAAGAGTCAATATCAATGATATATCGGTACCGTTTTTTATCCGTTTCGATGATTTTCGACATTCGGACTTCAGAGGGCTTGATCTCACTGTCGAATGCCAGTATGAGACCATTCTCTTTCCACGAAGTATCGAGAAGACGATGGCGCATTGTCATTGTAATTTCATTCCCTTTGACAATCGGTTCGGATTTGATCATTTTTTCCGGTTCCGGGGTAGAAAATTTACTTGCGACAAGGGCCGGTTTAAATGTTTTGTCATAGAGTACGGAAGGTACGGATGAAGGGGATGCCTTATCGGCTAAAGAAGGTGCTTTTTGACTCGATTCGCTTTTTTTGAAAGGTGTTTTAAACTTTTCCAAATCGGCTTTGTATTTACGGACATCAATTCCGAGTTTCTCTCCCCCTTGGACAATCCCCTCTAACGCTTCATGCGCTACATCACTGTTTTTATCCAATATTGCACGAAGATAAAGGGTTTTAAATTGGTTGTATCCTCGAAACTGCTCAATCTCATCACTGCTTTCCAACGCTTTTTTTGCCGACTCCAAACTGTTAGTGTCGATTGCACCTATGAGTGAGCTAAAACAGACAATAGCGAGGAAAAGGACTCGAATCAGCACGCTGAAGTTCACTCCCCGTACATTAGTTTTTCCATCAATTCTTTGACGGAGATGATTTTATCGATTCGATAGCCATTACTTCCCGAAAAGAACAATCCAAGCTCTTTATCTCCAAGATACGCATCGCTTAGTCGATCCGCGATACAAAATCCTACCTCTTTGGCTTCGACGCCGCGATTACACGGTGCAACACAGTTCGAGATACATTTGATCGACGGACCGGTTCTAGTATCGATCAAATCACGTAAATGAGTACGGACACCCCGCGCCGGATAACCGACCGGAGATTTCATCAATGTGATATCTTCCTCTTTGGCTGCAATGAGAACCTCTTTGAAATTATCATGCGCATCACACTCGTAAGTCCCGATAAAGCGTGTCCCCATCTGTACACCCGATGCGCCCAATGCCATCATTGCCTCGATATCTTTTTTATCCCAGATTCCGCCTGCGGCAAAAACGGGAATATTTCCCCATAATGCTGCCTCTTCCACAACCGGAGCGACAAGGTTTTCAAGTTGGTACTCTTCCATCGCACACTGCTCATACGTGAACCCTTGATGACCGCCGCTGAGAGGTCCCTCAAGTATTACGGCATCAGGGAGACGGTTGTAGCGTTTTTGCCATCGTTTGCAGATAATAGAGAGCGCTTTCGGAGAGGATACAATCGGAACCAAGGCAACATCGGGATAATCTGCGGTAAATTCAGGCATATTGGTCGGTAATCCTGCACCTGTAATGATGATATCAATCCCCGCTTCACACGCATCCGTTACTACACGCCCGTAATCGTTGATCGCGTATAAAATGTTACACGCCAGCGGAGCGTCACCGCAGATTTTTCGGGCATTCTTGACAATGGCATCAAGCCCTTTTTTGGAGTAAAAATTCTCCGCATCAAGCGGACGATTGGCTATTAATTTATCCGCATAAATTTTATTTTCATAATATCCCGTTCCGACGGAGCTGATGACCCCAAGTCCACCTTCCAACGAGACGTTACCTGCTAGTTTATCCCAGCTAATTCCGACACCCATTCCCCCTTGAACGATAGGAATTTTAATGGTGTGCTTGCCGATTTGAATTGGTTTGAAGCTCATTGGGTTACCTTTAATCGCGCAAATTTTCGTTTTCCCACTTGAAGGATGTATTCACCCGCTTCAAGTTGGTATTGCTCATCGCTTAGTTTATTTTGATCGATTTTAACAGAGCCTTGCTTAATCTCCCGACGGGCTTGAGAAGTAGATGGACTTAGAGCACAATCTACCAAAGCTTTGGCAATCCAAATCGGAGCTTCGGCGCTAAATTCATCCATTTCGCTTGGAATTTCACTCTGTGCATGGACACGTTCAAACTCAGCTTGGGCACCCAGAGCCGCTTCTTCGGTGTGGAATCGCGCCGTGATTTCTAGAGCTAACGCCTCTTTCACTTTTTTAGGATGCAGAGTTCCGTTTTCGACTCCCACTTTAAGCGCTTCGATTTCATCAAGGCTCTGAGCACTCAACAGTTCATAATAACGCCACATCAAGGTGTCGCTGACACTGAGAATTTTTCCGAACATCTCGTTCGGCTCATCGGCAACAGCGATGTAGTTCCCCAACGATTTGGACATCTTTTGAACACCGTCAAGACCCTCTAAAATCGGCATCATAAGGACGCTTTGCTCTTTGCCGATCTCATAGACCCGTTGCAAATGGCGACCCATCAGGAGATTGAATTTTTGATCTGTTCCGCCGATCTCGACATCGCTACGCAGATGAACGCTATCGTACCCTTGGAGCAGCGGATACAAAAACTCACTGATCGAAATCGAAATTCCCGCTTTATGACGTTTGTCGAAATCATCCCGTTCCAACATACGTGCCACATTATAGGTCGTGGTGAGTTCCAGCATCCCCGCAGCACCGAGCGGATTGATCCAATCGGCATTGAAAACAACGGTTGTCTTTTCGGGATCGAGGATTTTGAATACCTGAGTCTTATAGCTCTGGGCATTCTCCTGAATCTGCGCCGGAAGGAGTTTTTTACGCGTTTCACTTTTCCCCGTTGGATCACCGATTTGTGCCGTAAAATCCCCGATCAAAAACTGAATGTGCCCCCCGAATTTTTGAAATGCGGCAAGCTTTTGAAGCAATACGGTATGTCCCAAATGCAAATCAGGGGCGGTCGGATCGAATCCCGCTTTGACCGTATAGGTCTCCCCTTTTTCAAAAAAGTTTTTAAGAAGTGTTTCGAGGCGTGCTTCATCGATAATTTCGGCAGTTCCCCGTCTAATTTCACGTAATGCTGTTTGAATCATGATTTATCCTTGGCTTCGGTACGCATCATCCGTCCGAAAAAATTGTATGATTTTCCCTTTTTTCTCCAATTTGGAGCGAAGGCGATTGATATCGGCTTCAAGAGTTTGAAATTCCATTTCACAATATTGCGTATGTTCCGATTTTTCTTTACCCAGCTCAATAGAGTTGATATCGGCTCCCATTTTTGCCATATAGGTGAGTAAATCGGCGAGAGAACCTTTCGCACTTTGCATACTGATGATGAGATGGTAACGGAAGTAATGCTGCGCTCTCCATCTCACAAAGACCATCGGTTCTCTGCGGTCTATCATCCCCGCCGCATTTTTACACATTTTATGATGGATATGTGCTTTCCCCTGCTGTAAAAAAGCAACAATTTCATCCCCGGTTTTCGGATGACAGCAATAATCGAATACCGCATCGCCGACACTGTTGTTGGCATAAATTTCCAACGACGCAAAAACATACGGTTTCAATCTAAAACGGTTACGCGATAAAAAAGCACTCAAGCGGTTATTCTCACCCATTTCCTGCGTAAAACGGTTAACCGTCTCTTTCAATAGATCAAGTTCACTCGGGATACGGTGACGCTGCTCTTCAAGATGGGTTTGACTAAACAACTCTTCTATTCGGACAGGATCCATATTAAAGATCGTCCCCAAAATATTAATTCCGGTTTCAGTATCAATCGCTTTGATACGCTGATTACAATTGGCCCGCATGCTTGCTTTGGCACGGGAGGTTTTGACCGTATCGATCCAGCTGCATCGGTTGATTTTTTTGGGTCCCGTCGTTATTTTAACAATATCGCCGTTGTGCAATTCACTCAGCAATGATGCTTTCTCTTTGTTGATCAAACACCCCTCGGCGCTGTCACCTATCTCCGTATGCACCGCATACGCAAAATCAAGAGCTACCGCTCCGCGAGGGAGGGTGAAAGGTTTCCCTTTAGGAGAAAAAGCACTGATATCTTCGCTGAAAAGATCGTTTTTAATCAATTCGTAGAATGCCTCAACCGACTCGTTTTGATACTGAAGATTATGGAGCCAATCGAGACTGATCGGGTTATTCCCGCCGCTTTTATATTTCCAATGCGCGGCAACACCGAGTTCCGCCGTTTTGTGCATCTCGTAAGTGCGGATTTGGACTTCAAAAATGACTGTTGAGTCGAATACACTGGTATGGAGGGTCTGATATCCGTTCTCTTTCGGGATCGAAATATAGTCTTTGAAACGTGAAGAGAGGGGTTGAAAATTCAGATGTACCAAACCTAAAACACGGTAACAATCAATCGGTTTTTTGACCAATATCCGTACCGCCAAAAGGTCAAGTATCTCATCGATACTGATCCCTTTTCGCTGCATTTTAAGATAAATGGAGTAATGATGTTTGACACGGCTGAGAATCTCGAAATCATCTTCATTAAAGCCGTTTTCGAGCATCATTTTGGTCAACTTTTCGCAAAAATCGCTCAAACGGACATTGATAGATCGAAAGTTCTCCTCAAAATACATATCAATAGCTTGTTTCTCTTCGCTAAAGAGGTATTTAAAACTTAAATCTTCCAAGAGGTTTTTAAGATATGAGATCCCCAAACGGCTTGCAATCGGAGCATAAACGACAAGGGTCTCTTCAGCGATACGGTGTTGTTTGGCGGGAGTCAACGCTTCAAGGGTAAGCATATTGTGAAGACGGTCACACAGTTTAACGACCAATACCCGAACATCTTCAATCGAGGCTATGAGCATCTTTCGAAAGGAGAGTGCCGAAACAACCAGTTTCTCATCAGAATTAGACGGGATCAACTGGGCATCACGGATCGAATCGATCTTCGTCAATCCCTCTACCAAATGGGCAACATCATCCCCGTAATCACGTGAGATTTCATCAATCGTGATATGGGTATCTTCAACCACATCATGCAGCAATGCGGCAATGACCATCGCTTCATCACCGGTAATATTGGCAACAATCGATGCGACTAAAACCGGATGGACGATATACGCTTCACCGCTTTTACGAAACTGTCCTTGATGGGCTTGTTGTGAAAAGGTAAGGGCATGTTGGATTGCATTGGAGGGAGCGATATGTTTATAAAGGTGCGCTATCGCACCCTCAACATCATTGATTCC
>DATDUY010000258.1:0-3479 GCA_035290165.1 Sulfuricurvum sp.
TTTAACGCATCGGAACTCGCCCTATATGCTTCCTTGCCGATTACGGCGATTGCGTATAACATTCCCCTGATTTTGCTCGGAGAAAATCCGGGGCTCTCATTTGGAACGGATGTCGGAAGCCGTGACTACAACGGCAATAAAATGAAAAATATGAACACCCTTCAAGGGGGTGATCCGAGACGTTTTGCTACGGACGAGATGGAGGACAACCAACTCTACTGGTATCGTTATCCGAGTGATGATGCGATGGAGCGAGCCGATTTAAGGATCGTCTATTTAGGGTATTTTATGAGTGATTTTAACGATCATACGAATGCCCGTATTGCGATTGAACACGGACTGCAAGTGCGTATGGGTGAAGATGCGAAACCTGAGAACATCGGGGGATTGGCGACGGAGGTAGCATTGGATGATGATTTTGTCATCGTTAATCAGATGCTCAAATACATGAAATTCGGATTCGGAAAATGTACTCAGGAAGTGGGGGTTGCTGTTCGAAACCATCTGATGAGTCGAGAAGAGGGGATTGAATTGATACGCCGCTATGATGGCAAGTGCCATCCGAAATATATCAAAGCACTTACCGATTATCTTGAGATGAGTGAAGATGAATTTTGGGAAGTTGCCGAGCACTATCGCGGCGTTCAGTTTTTCGATCGTGATAATGCGGGAGTGTGGCATCTGAAAGAAGAGCTTTACCGATGAAGAAAATCGCTATTATCGATTATGGGATGGGAAATGTCCAAAGTGTTGCCAATGCACTCGAATTTTTAGGATATACCGCCACGATTACGGATGACCATGATCTCCTCAAAGCATCTGATGCCTATATTCTTCCCGGTGTCGGTGCTTTTGCCGAAGCGATGAACAATCTTAGAAAACGGCATCTAATCCCTTTACTCCATACGCTGGTTATTGAGCAAAATAAACCGATTTTGGGTATTTGTTTGGGAATGCAGCTGTTTATGCAAAGCTCCGAAGAGATGGGATTGCATGAGGGGCTTGGCTGGATCGAGGGGAAGGTGATTGCTATGATTCCCGATAGCATTTTACGGGTTCCTCATGTCGGATGGAATGATATTATTGCGAAAGAGGACTCTCCCCTTTTTATGGGGATAAATAGAGATGCCCATTTTTATTTTGACCACTCCTATCATGTTGTATGCGATGAGCCTTATATCAGTGCAAAATGTCAGTACGGCTCCTACGAGTTGACTGCCGCATTGCACCATAAAAACCTGTTTGCCACCCAGTTTCATCCTGAAAAGAGTCAAACCAAAGGACTCAAACTGCTCCGAAACTTTCTCAATTTTGTCGAGGAATCCTCATGTTGAAAAAACGGCTGATCGCTTCATTGGTAATTAAAAACGGAATCGTTGTTCAAAGCATCGGATTTGAGCGGTATCTTCCGATCGGAAAACCGGAAATTACGGTTGATTATTTGAATCAATGGGGAATTGATGAGATCATTATGGTCGATATCGATGCCGCAAACGAGGGTCGATGCATCGATCCTGAACTGATTAAAAGAGTGTCGAAACGATGTTTTGTCCCTTTAAGTGTCGGGGGAGGAATCACGAGCGTGGATCAGATCCATGCTCTGATCCACTCCGGAGCAGATAAAATTGCGCTTAACACGCAAGCATTTCTCAACCCTTCTTTGATAGAAGAGGGAGCACGTTTTTTCGGGAATCAGTGTATGGTTGTCTCTATCGATGCTAAACGAGGTGAGGACGGCAGTTACAGAGCCTATACGCACGGTGGCAGAACAGACACTTTATTATCCCCTGCAGAGCTTGCAGGAGAGGTACAAAAATACGGTGCGGGAGAGATTCTTATCAATTCGATTGATCGTGACGGAAATAAAAACGGGGACGATATTGATTTGATCCGTAACCTTTTGAGTGCTACCAATCTTCCCCTTATCGCTTTGGGAGGGGTCAGAGATCCCCTTTGCATGAAAACCTTGCTGGAAAGCTGTGATGTATCGGCAATAGCCGCCGGGAATTATTTCCACTTTGTCGAACACAGTGCGACGATAGCAAAAGCCTATCTTTCACGTTATTTTCCGGATCAGATTCGACTGGACGGTTACAGTGATTATCGTGATTTTTCTTTTGACGATAGGGGTCGTATCGTCAAAAAAAAGGATAAAGCCTTGAGAGAGATGTTGTTTGAATTTCATCCTAAGGAAGTGATATGAAGCAATGCAAACGATGTTTATACACGGAAAACCATCCGCTCAATATCACGTTTGATGACGAGGGCGTATGCAGCGGGTGCCGAGTACATGAAGAGAAATTTACCCTTGATTGGAGTGAGAGAGAAAAAAAACTCTGTACCCTCTTGGAGAGCTACCGTAACACGGATGGGATGAATTACGACTGTATCGTTCCCGTTAGCGGAGGGCGTGATTCGTACTACATTGTCCATCTGCTCAAAAATGTTTACGGGATGAATCCTTTGCTTGTAAGCTATAACAAACACTATAACACCCATGTCGGAATCCGAAATTTTCAGTATCTCAAGACGATTTTTGATTGCGATACGTTGCAGATGGTTGTTCAGCCGCAAAAGGTTAAAAAGATTACCAAATCGACGATCAAACACTTGGGAAGTATCTACTGGCATGTTCTGGCGGGGCAGAGTGTGTTTCCGGTTCAGTGTGCGGTTCGTTTTAAAATACCGCTTATTATTTGGGGTGTTCATCAGGGGATTGATCAAGTGGGGATGTATTCACATACCGACGAAGTCGAAATGACACGACGCTATCGCAAAGAGCATGATCTGATGGGGTATGAGGCTGAGGATTTACTCGCGCTTGATACCGATCTCACCCAAAACGATCTGATCCAATACGTATATCCCCACGATAAAGAGATTGAAAAAGTAGGGGTTCGCGGTATCTATCTAGGCAATTATATCCCTTGGGATACGAAAAAACAGCATGAGGAGATGATCGAAAAATACGGATATGAAACATTGTCGCAGCAGCGTACTTTTGACACTTACAACGATGTCGATTGTGTCCATTACTCAGGTTTGCATGACTTTATAAAATATACGAAATTCGGTTATGCAAAAGCAACTGACCATGCGTGCCGTGAAATACGATGGGGACGTTTGAGCCGTGATGTAGCGCTTGAGCTGGTTAATGGGTATGAAGGTATTCTCCCCTCTGATACCCGATATTTGCTTGAGTGGCTGGAAATGAGCGAAGAAGAGTTGTTTACCTGCCTTGCACCGTTTCAAAAGAAAGAAGTGAAATCGCCGTCGATCCGATATTCACCTGAGCCGCCGAAGGAGTGCCGATTTACACTCACATCTTCAAAGGCACCGAGCGTGAAAGAAGAAGGATATACCCTTTTGGAAAAAGGGTATTATCCATGAAAGAGAGATCTGATCTCTTTCACTCCGCACTTACGGCACAACAGAAGCAAGAGTATTTAGCGGCGATAAAGGATTATGAAACAATTCTT
>DATDUY010000259.1:0-3578 GCA_035290165.1 Sulfuricurvum sp.
TACAACCTCGTCCAAGAGCCCCATTATTTTAAACTCGGCGGAGCCGATTTTAAACTGATGCATTTGCCGTTTTATATGAATGCCGATGCCGAAGTGATCGTTTTCGGCCATACCCATGTATTTGAATGTGATTTCAAAAATCGTACCCTTTTTCTCAATCCGGGAGAAGCGTGCGCCCGCGATAAACCGTTTTCAAGTTGTGCTATGCTTGAAATTACCGACACTGCATTGAATGTAACGCACTACTCCCGCGCGGTGGGAAACGATACGTTTGATGAACGCCACTACTCTTTTGAAAGATCCTGATATGTCCAAAAAAATATTTTTATGCGCTATCTGTAATATCAACAGCGGAACCTGTAACGAAGATTGCAAATTTTGCAGTCAGAGTGTCAAATTTAAAGCGGATATTGAACGTTATAAGCAAAAGCCACTTGAGCAGATTTTAGACGAAGCACGTCGGCTTGAGGCATTAGGGGCATTAGGATTTTGTCTTGTTACCGCCCAAAAAGGGCTCGATGATAAAACACTTGATTTTGTCTGTAATGTTGCCTCTACTCTGAAGCGTGAAGTCCCCCGTTTACGTTTGATCGCCTGTAACGGCACGGCATCGTTGGAACAACTGGGTGAGCTAAAACGCGCAGGGATAAGTGCCTATAATCACAATCTCGAAACCAGTCGAGCCTTTTATCCGGAAGTGTGTACCACCCACCCTTGGGATGAGCGGTTTGAAACGTGTGAAAACGTTAACCGCTCAGGGCTAAAACTTATCAGCGGCGGGATTTTCGGTATGGGGGAAACACAGGAAGATCGTCTCAGTATGCTTCATTCTCTAAATGAATTAAACCCAATTTCAGTGCCTCTTAATTTTTATCATCACAATCCGGCATTACCGCTTAACCCCAATCCTCTTAGTATTGATGAATCATTGGAATTGATTACCCTTGCACGGAAGATTTTAGATCGTGCGGATCGGATTATGATCGCCGGAGGGCGTGAAATTACTTTTAAAGAACGTCAGCATGAGATTTTTGAAGCAGGGGCAAACAGTATCGTCATCGGAAATTATCTCACGACGGCTGGACGCGAAGCCCATAGTGATTTGAGGATGCTTGAAGAACTCGGATTCGAAATTGCTATAACACCTGAGGATAAGTAAGCTATAATAACGCTATCTTGTTAGTTAAAAGGGGTTAATAAATATGTCGCAATCCGTATTATTAACCATTGCCAGAGCTTCTATCGAAGAAGTTTTACAAGGGCAAAACTCTATAGATCGATCTGAACTTCTCGAACAATATCCGATTCTTCGTGCGCCGATGGCAACACAAATTACCCTTTACCTCGGGAATAAAATTCGAGGGGTTGCTAAAACACAAACAGCAGAGCGCTCTCTTTTGGAAGATATCATTTACAATGCTAAAGCAGCCGCATTTCAAGATGAAGAGTTTGATCCTATCGTCACCTCTGAATACCTTCATGCGACTATTCAGCTTACGGTATTTAGCCCCGATGGGGAATTAAGCCATCAAAGCAGCCCGATTTTATCTGATTGAAACAGTAATCTTATAAAGATTTTATGTAATGGGCAATCGCATACCCGTGATTGAGACCTAATGCGATAGATCCCCCCGATTCCTGGGTAATATCTCCTGCCACAAAAAGACCTTCGACATTGGTTTGATAATTTTCATCATGCACCGGCTTGCCATCCTCTTCACGGATACCGCTGCTTTGCAAAAATCCGCTCGGCGTTGTTCCGCCGATGGCATAGACAAGTCGATCAAACAGTTCCGAATCTCTGTCGCTGAAGACAACTTTAACTTTTCCGCTCTCACTTTCAAGCTCTGTAATTTCCGTATTGAGCAATGGGCGTACCGAGCCGTTTCCAACCGCTTTGTCGATATCGGATTGATTCGTTGGATTGGCTCGGCGAAAGGTTCCGCGACGATAGCAGATACTGACTTCGTTACGATCACATAACTCGACTGCATACTCGATGGCGGAGTCACCACCTCCCACAACCATGATTTTTTCATTTGTTCCGCATCCATCAAGGGTAAAATGGATCTGATTTTTGATAGAGAGGGGGATTTTGTAATCGGGTTTATTGGGTTTGCCCATACGTCCGATCGTTACGACAACGTATTTGGCTCGGATGGACCCTCCGGCGATAAACACTTCGAATCCTTCGGATGTTTTTACAATTTTTTGTACTTCGGTATGGGTACGAAGTTCTAGCGATTCATGATCGAGGAGTTGATCAAAAAAATCGAGGGTAGACTCTTTGGTTCCGTCCATAAAATAGATAGTACCGTCAAGCTCAACCTTTTGCCCTTTCCAATCTTTATCGACCCGTTTATTGTCTTTATAAAACTTGCGAATCGTTGCATTATGGTTTTCATCTTTTTCAAGCAAAATAATATCCCGCATCCCTACTGCATAACTCTCTATCGCCGTCGCTATCCCCGCAGGACCGGCTCCTATAATGGCTAACTCATATAGATGTTCCATTCATACTCCCTTTTAAACTTCCAATACTTTATCACAAAGAGCGATAAAATTCAATTTATGTTATACTTCTCAGATGTATTACGTAATCCAACGACACCATGGCGATCCTAAAAAACATTATCTGGCGTACACTGTACCGAGATATATCAGCTCTGAAAATTCTCAGAATATTATTTTTGAATTTCGCCATAATGATAGTGTTAAACGCAAATGGGCCCCTAAAGATGAGATTGTTTTACTCACGGATGATGAACAACTTTTTCAAACAACCCTCCAAAAACTCGAAGGTCTTAAGCGTGCACACCTTGAACGGATAGATGCTGCCGAAGCACAACTGAACCAAGAGGTGTTCGCGATGCTCACTACGATGCAGGGTGAATTTGAAACCATTAAAAAAAACAATTAAACTTTTTTAGAAATATTTGAAATACATATCTGGGGTATAATTTTTTTATACTCAATGTCGTAAGGAGATATGTATCATGAAAAAATTAGTATTTTCTAGTTTACTTGCTGCAACGCTGCTTGGTGCAAGCGACTATAATTACGAAGTAACACCGATTGTCGGTTATATATGGAACAGTACGTCAGATGAAACCAATCCAAGTGCCATGGGCGGGGTTGATAATCATGCTGTGTACGGTGTAGAGTTACAAATGAATAATCTCTATGAAACTGTCAAGCCGGAGCTTTCGATTCTTTACGGGCGAGATCGTGCATCAGATGAAGCGGATAAAACCGGTGTTTTGACAACGATGCTTAACGGTGTTTACGAAATGCCGAATGACAGTATGATTACTCCGTTTGCAAAAGCCGGTTTGGGATATGAGTGGTACACTAACACTCATCCTAGTGATTATGATGGGCTACTCGTTGATGCGGGACTTGGATTAAAAGCGGATATTACAAAACAAATTGCTCTCAAACTTGAAGCGCTTTATTTGTATAAAATGAACAACAACGGAGTTGAGGGAAGCAACGGTGAAGTTCATAATATAGCGGCGCTTGCAGGTGTAACGTTTAGCTTTGATGAAAAAGCGGCTCCGGCTCCTGCTGTTACCGAA
>DATDUY010000260.1:0-2790 GCA_035290165.1 Sulfuricurvum sp.
ATCGATTAATTGACACGTGAACTTCAGATTTTAAGTACCCATATCGATGTGAATCGCCCCGTCATTCAGCTCCATTTCGGCGGCGGTACGCCGACCTTTTTTGATGCAGATCAGCTGAACCGTATTATCACTACGATTAAAAGCTATTTTAAAAACTTTACGGCAGATGCCGAGATCAGTTGTGAAATCGATCCGCGCCACATCAATGACGATCAAATGCGAACGATGAGTGAGGCGGGATTCAATCGTGTCAGTTTCGGGATTCAGGATTTTGATGAGAAAGTTCAAGTGGCAGTCCACCGTGTGCAGCCCTACGACATCACGAAAGCGGCGATGGATCTAGCACGCAAATATAATATGGTAAGTGTCAATGTCGATCTTATCTACGGGTTGCCGTATCAGAGTTTGGAGACCTTTAAAAAGACGTTGGAACTCTCTGTTTCGTTAAATCCGGATCGTTTTGCCGTCTTTAATTATGCCCATGTCCCGTGGCTGAAGAAAACAATGCGTAAAATCGATGAGACGACGTTGCCTCACCCGAGCGAGAAGCTTGCCATTATGCGCTATACGGTTGATTATATGTCAGCGCAGGGGTATAGAATGATCGGGATGGATCACTTCGCGAAACCGGAAGACGAGCTATTTAAAGCCATCGATAAAGGGGAACTGCACCGTAATTTCCAAGGGTATACGACGAAGGGGGGCGCTGATCTGATCGGTATCGGGCTCACCTCTATCGGCGAGGGTGCTGATTACTACGCGCAGAATTTCAAAGAGATGGACGCCTATGAAGCGGCCATTGATGCGGGGAAACTTCCGTATGAACGAGGTGTAGCGCTAAACGAAGATGACCGTATCCGTCAATACGTTATTATGGAACTTATGTCTAATTTCAAACTCGATATTCCTCGCTTTGAGGGGCTTTACGGAGTAAAATTTAACGACTACTTTGCAGATGCGCTAGAGGTCTTGAAGCCTTACGAAGCAGATGATCTCCTCACTATTACACCATCGGCGATTGAGTGCTCTCCTACGGGGACATTGTTGATCCGTAATATTGCGATGCCTTTTGATGCGTATATGAAGCGCCACGCTAGTTCTGACAAAGCATTTAGCAAAACGGTGTAAATGGATGGAAAAACGCGAATTGTTTCATTTTACCGACACCTCCGATGAGTGTATCAAATGCGGTAAATGTATCCCCGTTTGTACAATCCATAATGTCAATGCCGATGAGGTAACCTCTCCGCGCGGATTTATTGATCTCCTTGGTGCGTATGAGCGGGGGGAGTTGGAACTCGACAAAAATGCCAAAGCGATTTTTGAGAGCTGTTTTCTCTGTACCAACTGTACCGATGTCTGTCCTAAAGCATTGCCTACCGATATGGTAATTGAACAGGTACGTGCCGATATCGCCGACAAATTCGGCATCGCATGGTTTAAGCGGGCATTTTTCTATCTTCTCCGTCATCGAATGACGATGGATATCCTTTTTAAACTGGGATACGTATTTCAAACGTGCGGGTTTAAAATCAAAGGAGAGATTAACTCGATGCAGCCGAGATTTAATCTCCCGATCATTAAAAAAGATCGACTTCTCCCTTCTATGGGGAAAACCTCATTTCTCAACAGCTATCCCGAAAATATTTCTCATGGCGGAAAGCGTCGTGTGGCAATTTTCATCGGATGTTTGGCAAACTACAACTACACCGAGATCGGCAAGGGGCTTTTGGAAATTCTCGAAGCGCTTAACGTGGATGCCTTTATCCCGAAAAAACAGCTTTGCTGCGGAGCCCCGGCCTATTTTACAGGTGATTTCGCGACGGTCGATCATAATGCCAAAAAGAACATCGTCTATTTCGAGAGTTTTATCGATGAGGTCGAAGCGATTATTATCCCTGAAGCGACCTGCAGTGCAATGATCAAAATCGATTACGAGCATTTTTTCCACGATCAGCCCGAATGGTTGGAACGTGCCAAAAAACTCAAAGATAAAATCTTTATGGCAACCGAGTGGTTGGAGCAAAAAACGGAACTAAAACAGCTTTTGGCATCCAAAGGGCGGAGTGACCTGAGTGTCACCTACCACGATCCATGTCATGCCCGTAAAATGCAGGGGGTTTATAAAGAGCCGCGTGCGTTGGTGAGCCAAAACTACACGATCACCGAGATGAGTGATCCGAATGCCTGTTGCGGATTCGGCGGGGTGACGATGCAGACGGAGAATTTTCATTTTGCCCAAGCGGCGGGAAAACCCAAAGCGGCCATGATCGAGAAAACGGGTGCCAAAATCGTCACCGCAGAGTGCAGTGCGTGCCGTATGCAGATCAACAACTCTTTGAGCGAGGCGAATGTCGATGTCGTCTTTAAAAATCCGATCGAACTGATCGCTGAAGCGTTGCGAAAATGACCACGATAGAGGTCGAGTCATTTTTAGAGACCTTTCAAACCCTTATTATCGCTTCACTCACCTCAGAGGGGGAAGCTCATGCCAGTACTGCCCCTTACGTCAGAATGGGGAATGATTTTTATATCCTTATCAGTACGGTTGCCCAGCATGGGCGTAACTTACTTATCAATCCCAAAATCTCTGTGCTTTTTGTCGAAGACGAGTCGCAGTGCATTCAACCCTTTGCCCGTAAACGAGTTACGATAGAAGCGAATGTCTCTGAAGTCACGCGCGAAGATGAACGATTTATGAGTGTAATTGAGCGCCTCTGTGCCCACTTTGAACCCGAACTGGTTACGTCGTTGACACAAATGGGAGATTTTCACCTCTTTAAACTCTCT
>DATDUY010000261.1:0-2489 GCA_035290165.1 Sulfuricurvum sp.
AAAAGATCAATCTCCCACCCCAAAAACGGAGCATTGGATTTGTTTTCCAAGACTATGCCCTCTTCCCGACGATGAGTGTACGAGAAAATCTCCTCTTTGCCGCCGATAATGCCCAGCAACGCGCCAATGTCAATGAGATGATAGAGCTAGTCGAACTCACACAACTCTCAAACCGCCTCCCCTCCACCCTCTCAGGAGGTCAGAAACAGCGCGTTGCGCTCGCCCGTGCGTTGGTGCGCCATCCTAAAATCTTGCTCCTCGATGAACCTCTCTCGGCACTTGATCCAACCATGCGCCAAAAGCTCCAAGATGAACTAAGCCTCATCCATGAGCGACTTGCCGTTACAACCCTGCTCGTGAGCCACGATATCGCTGAAACAGTGAAACTCTCTGATCGCCTAGCGTCAGTAGAAGCAGGTCATATCAAACGCACGTGTTCCCCTATGGAGTTCTTCAGTCCCCAAACTCTCAGCGGTAAACTCCAGCTTATCGGTGAGGTGCTCAAAATCGAGGAAGATTACCCTGCGATGATCGTTACCCTTCTCGTAGGCTCCTCCGTCGTTCGCACCGTCCTCAGCTCTAGCGAGGCTTCAGAACTGTGTATAGGTGCCCATGCTATAATTTCGACCAAAGCGTTTAACCCGATTCTGATACCATTACCCTAAGGACTTCCCATGAATATCAAAAAAGACTGCATCGTCACCATCGATTACCACATCAACGACACCGAGGGTAATCTCCTCCACGAAGAGGAAGAGTCTCTAGTATATCTCCACGGTAACTACGGTCATATCTTCCCTACGGTTGAACAAGGGTTAGAGGGAAAAGCTATCGGAGAGGCGTTCAAAATTGAACTCTCAGCGGATAAAGCATTTGGAATCTATGACCCTTCTTTGGTGGTTACAGAAGCTCTTAGCGAACTTCCACTAGAGGTGAGTGTCGGAATGGAACTTGATGGATATTTTGAAGAAGATTCCGATGATGTTATCATT
Organism: Sulfuricurvum sp.; assembly: GCA_035290165.1. Lineage (GTDB taxonomy): Bacteria > Campylobacterota > Campylobacteria > Campylobacterales > Sulfurimonadaceae > Sulfuricurvum. Next base: position 993 of record DATDUY010000261.1, read on the forward strand.
TATACCGTCACTGAAATCGATGGTACGGATGTCACACTTGATGGGAATCACCCTCTCGCAGGGATGGATCTCGTTTTCGAGGGAACCGTTTTGGATATTCATGAAGCGACGCCCGAAGAGATCAAAGAGGTGCAAGAGTTTCACCACAGCCACTAAATATACGGGGACTCACTCCCCCAATATTTTTTTAAACAATGCTTTTAAAAATCCGTCTTTAATTGCAATCTTTTCCATATATTCATCATACGTCATTTTTTTCGTTTCCAAAAAATCATTCAAATATTTTTCTGATGCGGCAATCCCACTCTCTTTTTCAACCGCCAAAAGTTCCGTGTACAATTTGGATACCTCTTTGACCAAATGTTCTTCTGCCGCTCTTCGATGCGCCACATATCCCACAACGCGCTTTTCATACGGATGCCTTCGAATCTCAAAGTGTGTCGTAACCCAGTAATAATCACCGTTCTTAGTTAAGTTTTTAACCACCGCAAAAATATCCTGATTTTTTTTAAGCCGTCCCCACATCATCTTGAAAATAACAGCAGGCATATCGGGATGGCGTATAATATTATGCGGCTGATCCATCACCTCTTCCATCGTATAACCGGATACATTGCAAAAATCTCTGTTAACGTACTCTATGATTCCGCTTGTATTTGTCCGACTTACGATAAGCGTTTGCGAATCCAATTTAATGTGACTGCTCATCCTATAAATGCTCCATGACTAAATTATTATGAAATTTTAATCATTTTTAGTCATTTTTCTACAATATACTGTTCGATTTTCATACAATAGATTAAATATTGCATTTTGCCCTCTTTTTATCCATTATAGTATCAGCCACTGTATAATAAAGATTATCAATCAAATAACTTTTTAAAGGCACCAACTTTGAGCCTCCCCCTCAACGACAAATATAAAGTCCTCAAACACACCTTTGGTTTCTCTCAATTCAGAGAGATGCAAGAAGAGGCGGTGGACGCGATTCTAAGCCGTCGTGATTTGGCGATGTTACTACCCACAGGTGGAGGAAAATCACTGTGCTATCAGCTCCCAACGCTGCTGATGGAGGGGATCACGATCGTCGTCTCTCCCCTCATCGCCCTCATGCACGATCAGGTGATTGCCCTCAAAGAGCTCGGGATCGAAGCCGAAATGATATCCTCATCGCAAAGCTCCCAAGAACAGCAAGAGGCGTTTTCCAAGGCGAAAAACGGCATATTAAAATTCCTCTACATCGCCCCCGAACGGCTGGCAAACGGTTCCTTTCTCTCATGGCTAGAAACTCTAAATATCAACTTTTTCGTCATCGACGAAGCCCACTGTATCAGTGAATGGGGACATGAGTTTCGCGATGATTACCGCAGACTTGGAGAGTTGCGTTCCGCCTTCCCCTATACCCCTATCGCCGCCTTCACCGCTACTGCCACCCCAAAAGTACGTGAAGACATCCTCTCGCAACTGGGACTTAATGATCCGTTGATCCTCCGCGCT
>DATDUY010000262.1:0-3048 GCA_035290165.1 Sulfuricurvum sp.
CGCGGTTATGAAACGAACCAAATCTTTTTCCCTTTACGCATTTATAATCGCCTTTTTGGTTCACCTCATCATCCTCCTATTGCTTATTTTATTGGATCAGTTCAAACCTGTCCCACCCCCGATCGAAGAGTCCAGCGAACCTAAGGAAGAGCGGTTCAGACTCTCGATCAAAGAGCGCCCGAATACCCAAAAAGAGGCTCTCGTGAAAAACGATATTCCGAAAGCCACTCCGAACCGCTCGATTCCGCACGGGGAACAGCTGATTAACGATGCTCAACCGCTGCCGAAACCTCAAAAACCCAAATCACTGACACCCGAAGTGAAACCTGCCGCTGCGGAACCCGAACCAATACCTGAGCCTAGAAAAGCGTTCGAGCGGCACATTGCCAAAACCGTTGCCGAGATTGAGCGAAAACCTCAACCGAAAAAAGAGTTCAGCCTCCACGACAGCCTCTCTAAAGCCGACCCCTCCGCGCAAGAGCAACCGACCCGAAGTTCGACCAAAGTTGCCGACAGCATCCAGCGTCTTTATGGAGATAAGTTCACCGAGCTCTCTGAGGGGGAGCAAAAATACATCCTAGACAACCAAGAGGTGATGCGCCGAATCACCCAAGGGGTTTTGGATCGCTACGGACGAAGCCGTATCCCCGATAGTATCCGTACCAACGATACCAATATGATTGAGTTTTATCTCCATCCTGATGGCAGTATTTCGGATATTCGCTTTCTCAAAAACAGCAATCTCGCTATTTTGGATGACACTACCAAAGAGGTCATCGAACTCGCCTATTCCAAATACCCAAGGCCGCAGCAAAAAACGCTGATCCGTTATCGGGTGTGGTACAACCTCACCGGATATTAAGCTCCGCTACGGTAGCTGAGCGAAACTCTCCTCCTTTTCGGGTCTCCATCATCATTGTATAAATATTCATCAAAACAATGGATATAAAGAACATTTTTTATTGCTACAATTATTTCAGATAAAAAAATCCTAATTAGGAGAGAAGATGAAATTTGGAGATTTAAAAAAAGAGGGACACTGGCCGACACTGTTTGCCGCCTTTTTGTATTTCGACTTTAGTTTTATGATGTGGACAATGTTGGGACCTCTCGCTACCGAGATTAATGAGTCTCTTACCTCACGCGGTTTTACGATGAATGATGATCAGACAGCAACACTCCTCGCCGTTCCCGTTCTTGCGGGGGCGATTTTACGCCTTGTGCTAGGGATTTTCGTCGATAAATTCGGGCCGAAAAAGACGGCATTGGTTTCTCAGGTGATTGTTATCGCGACACTGTTTTACGGATACATAGCGGCTGAAACCATCACGTATGATCAGCTCTTGTTTGTGGCTCTCGGTCTGGGATTTGCGGGTGCATCGTTCGCCGTCGCACTGCCTCAAGCGGGTCAATGGTATCCGCCGCGTCTGCAAGGGACGGTATTGGGAATCGCGGGTGCCGGAAATATCGGTGTCGTCATCGACTTTTTGTTTGCCCCTAAAATCGCCGAGATTTGGGGATGGCCGTCGGTTTTTCTCGTCGGTGGCGTATTGTCGTTTATTGTCCTGATCGCCTATATGTTTATGGCCAAAGATGCCCCATCATCGGTTTATAAAGCCAATCCGAAAAAACTCGGTGACTATATGAAACTGATGCGTGACCGTGATACGTGGTGGTTTAACCTCTTTTATGCCGTCAGTTTTGGCGGATTTATCGGGTTTGCCAACTACATGAAAGTGTATCTGATGAATACCTACCAAGCCGATATGTCGGCTTTTGGTCTGGATGTCATGGATGAAGGAAATGTCAAAGTTATCGCCGGATATTTTGGAGCATTGTGTATCTTCGCCGGTGCATTGCTTCGTCCGGTGGGGGGAGCCGTCGCCGATAAAATGGGGGGGATTAAATCCCTTTATGTCTTTTATGGCAGTATAATCATTCTTGCATTAATCAGCGCATTTGTCGCATTACCGTTTTGGGCTGCGATTGTCGTGATGTTTTTAATCATGGCGAATCTGGGAATGGCGAATGGTTCGGTGTTCCAACTCGTACCGCAGCGTTTCGGTAAAGACATCGGTGTGATGACCGGACTTATCGGTATGGCAGGGGGACTGGGCGGAACGGCTCTGATCAAGACATTCGGATGGTCACAGGGAGCATTTGATGGCTACACCGCCGGATTTGTCATCTTTGCAGTCATGACGATGATCGCTATCAGCGGGATCAGTCTGGTCAAAACACGATGGCGTACGACATGGGGCGCAGAATCAGGAGCGAGAATTTAACAATGTTGCAACTCCAATCTTCCGAATTCATCCTCTCTAAAGACACTACCACAGGCGATGATGCCTGTGCCTATACCATCATCGATAACGCTCTGCTGGTAAGTGTCCTGTGCGATGGGGTCGGAAGTGCGGCACGAGGAGGAACTGCGGCACGCCAATGTGTGAAGTTTTTTATCGATCAATTCAAAAACCGTCCCAAAGCGTGGGTTATACCAAAGACCATGGAGGTCTTTACCCGCCATATCAATTCTCTCCTTTTTAAAGAATCGATGACCCAATACAGAAAAATCGAACTCCTCACAACACTATGCCTCGCAGTGATCGAGGGAGAGAATCTCTACACTCTCAATCTCGGTGATTCGCGTATCTATCTACTCCAAAAAGATGGCACTTTTTTGCAACTTAGTACCGATCACACGATGGATGATGCATATATGTCCCATGTCTTGACCTCCGCATGCGGTTTGAGTGAAAATATCGATCTAACTATCCTCTCAACACCTATTGGTGTCGGTGACACTCTTATACTCTGCAGTGACGGTGTTTACAACCTCTTAGAGGACAAAATCTTTGCCGATATGCTCCAAAAAGGGTTAGGTGCCTCGACCATCATCCAGAGTGCGACCCAAAATTGCGATCCGAAAGATCGAGACGATATGAGCCTCCAGATTTTTCGTATCGAGGCACTTGATTCACTTTATGCAATGAAACATGCTCCTCTCCTCATCCCTGAAACATTGAGCGAGGGGCAAATCATCGACGG
>DATDUY010000263.1:0-6419 GCA_035290165.1 Sulfuricurvum sp.
TCCAAAGCGATACCCTTCTTTGAAACGTCCCTCGCTCACCATCTGAGCACCATAAAGGACATACCCGAATGCCGACCCGCTCGTATTCCCAAAACGAAATGAAACCTCGATAATACTCAGATATGCCCACTGCATGAGCGGAATATCCGCTAAATAGTATGCCGCTTCCCAATACTCAACCAATATCGAGATGACCCGCTGTTTTGAAAGATTTCTAAGTTTTGGCAGACGACTGATAGCGTCGGCCTCATGTGTATAGGGATGATGCAGGGTAAAACGGTTCAATTGCGCGACCGCTTCTTCAATCTCATCACTGCCATAAGGCGCAACCATACCCAAATCACTTAATATAGTATTTCCGAAAAGAATCAGGGCATCAAACCCCTCCCCTCGGGTAACACACAAATCTTTAAATAGGGAAAAACAGACTAAACGTTCTAAAACACTTTTAACCTCATCCATAAGGATTTTCAAGTATGTTTCTGCCTCTTTATGCCGTGTATTCAAATAGAAAATTTTGACCTGCAATACCTTGAAATCAAACCTATCAGAATATTTCAGCACTTCCAATGCATCAATGGCTTTATGCTCTTGCATCCATTGTAAATGTTTCATAGCCAAAAGATAAGAACCGCTCATTACCATTTCCAAGAGCGCTTTGAGATTAAGGAGCAATGCTTGTTTATTCCATTCTCCACCTTCAAATCCACGGTTAAGATGCATTGCGACACTGATGACATCATCGTAACGTCCTGCATTATAAGAGCGTTCCAAAAACTCTCCGATGTTACGATGGATAATTTGTCTTACGTCAATCGGTATTGAATCCTTCACATGCTGCTGGAGTACGTCATGAACAAATTGGTAGTGCCCGCTGAATATCTCAATAAATCCCTTAGATTCGAGCTTATTCATACTCATATTGGAGTATTTCAATCCTTTCATCATCTGAAGAGCCAAATGAGAATCAAAACGGTTCCCTAATAATGACAAATACTGTAAATAACGCTGTTCCTCACTGCTAAGTTGCAAAAATTTGGTACTTATCAATCCTGCAATGTTAACGCTTGAGCCATAGGTACGGATTTTTCCCAGATCAAAATGCCATCCGCCATTCTTATAGGAGATCTCTTTTGTATCGATTAGATCATAAAGAAAGGTTTTAACATAAAAAGGGTTTCCGTCCGTTTTTTTATGAATAAGCTCTGCAAATGGTTCTACATCTGTTGACTTCTCTCCAAACATTGCTCGAAACATTGTTTTCATATCCTCTTTTGTGAGGGGTGAGAGCTCAAAAAAGTATACTTCATCAGAGTGCTTTTCTCGTACTTTTTGAACAAATTCCAATGCCTCAGAATTAGATTCGATCTCATTTATACGATAGCTGAAAATAAAATGGAGATTAGGAATATCCATTTGCAAAATTACTTTTTGAATCAAATCAAGTGATGCGGTATCCGCCCATTGCAAATCATCCATAAAAATGACCAAAGGAGATGTATCAGTTGCAATCTGTTTTAAAAGCTCATGAAGTGCATAAGGGAGCTGTTGACGCATCTCTTCACCCGTCGTTGCAAGCGTTACGGGTTTGGAGGTCAAAATTTCCCTCAACTCAGAGAAATAGTGACTCAATGTATGAATACTGCGTGTATCCAACTTTACCTCATTATGATTTTTAAAATGACGCATCCAACCTAATTTGAGTTGAGAAAAAATCTGTTTAAAACTTAGATAAGGGTGGGATGAACGGCTTTGTTCAAATTTTCCCCGTAAAATTCTGGATCCGCTTCTGTTTAAAAGAATTAAAAATTCCTCAATCAATCTTGTTTTCCCCACACCGCCCGAGCCCGAAACAACAAGTCGGACTCCCTTATGCAAAATTACCTTTTGGGCGGCTTCTTTGAGCAAGCCGATTTCATCATCCCGTCCGAAAAGATGGACGCCGAAATGAAGCGTAGGCTGATCCCGCGTCCCTATTTCAAAGTGGGGTATATGTGATGATTTATCCAAAGTACGAAGGGCATATTTGAGGTCATATATCAACGCTTCATCGCTTTGATAACGCTCTTCTGCCTTTTTCGCAGTGAGTCGGTTTATAATCGCGGAAAGAACCTGAGGAAAATCCTCAATGATACTTTCGATAGGAAAAGGACGCAGAGCAATTTGTTTATGAATCAGTTCATACCGGTCTTTCGCCTCAAATGGAGAACGTCCGGAAAAAAGATGATAAAGAGTCATCCCAAAACTATACAAATCGCTTCGATGATCAACCCTCTGTTTCGTCCGACCGGTCTGTTCAGGGGACATATACATCAGATTGCCCGATGTCCCGACATTAACATCGCTGTTATACCTAAAATGATTATCAATGATAGAATATCCGAAATCAATAATTTGAAGTGCTTTATTTTCAACATTGTAGATAATATTTTTTGGATTGATATCAGCGTGAATAATATGTTTTTGATGGATGATTTGGAGCGCTTCCGCGATTTTAATAGCGATATTTAACCCTTCGGAAAGTGAAAAGCGGCAGTTTAGGAGCATACTATAAAGAGAGTTTCCTCCGATATCTTCAAAAATATGGAAGTATTCCGATGGGAATGCAACAATCTCGATTAATTTAACGATTTTAGGGGATTTTAGCTGGGTTAGTATCTGCTGTTCATTCATAAATTGAGCTATTCTGTGTTCGCTCATTGCACCTGATTTAACCATTTTAACAATCACTTGCTTACTGTCACTTAATCGGAGGGCACGATAAACTACCGTAGAAATATTTTCATGTAATGTATCGATGATTTGATAATGGCGGCTAAACACTAAGCTCCCTTTTTATTTTAGTTCGTAACACAAAACAACTCCCCATCCCCACTTCAGAACGGACAGTCACTGACATATTCATAGCATCTGCATATCCACGAACGATATTCAGTCCGAGTCCCGTACCGAAACCATGATCTCGAACTTGTGCAAACGGTTCGAATATAAGGGAAAGTTTATCATTCGGAATCCCCATTCCACTGTCTTCGATTTCAATAATACACTCATCCGCGCTCTCTTCTATCCGCACTTCAACACCTCCATCCGAGGTAAATTTCAGTGCATTTGAGATCAAATTTGTAATAATTTGTTTAAATTTTACACTGTCACACTCTATCGGAATAACACTTTTTTCTGACTTTAAATGATAATTAACATGAGTGTTTTTTCGAAGGCTTGAACAGTTTTCAAATGCTTCTTGCGTGAGTGATACTGCATTATGGGGCACGATATTAAAAACTGTTTTGCCTGACTTCATTTTTGCGATATCGAGAAGGGAGTTGATCAGTTCTAGCAAGTTTTCAGCGTTAGCATACGCACGCTGTAAATATTTTTTGACCAGTTCTCGGCTTATCTCATCTTCTAGAATATCATCATAACTCTCAAGCGCTTGATCGGTAAAGTTCACAATTGCGTTGAGAGGGGTGCGAAGTTCATGCGATACCTGATCGAAAAACTGAGTTTTAGCTTCAAGCGTTTGGAGAGCTTCTTCTTTAGCTTTTACCATCTCTGAAATATCATGACGGATCGAAAGAATTTCAATGATACTGTTATCTTGATTTTTAATAGGGACAATCGTAGTAGCAAAATAGCGTGTCCCACCGTATTTATCCATATTTTGAAGAACACCTTTCCAAATCTCACCGCTATGGATCTGTTGCTCTGCTATTTTTTCACATATTACATCGCTATTACGGTCAAAAAAAATCGACACGTTACGCCCTACCAACTCTTCGGGTGTATAATGGAGTGATTCACATAGTGTATCATTGACGTAGGTGATTATCCCATCAAGATTGCATCGTGCTACCAAGTTCGAAGCATCTATTGCCTGATAGTATTGAGAAAGAATGTGCTGTGTCTCTTCTTTTTCGTGGGTACTGATACGAATACCCTCTTCCAATACACACTTGTAGCTCATCATATCGGTGACATCGGAGAGGGTAATTACATAAATATCTTCACTCGGCTCCAACAATGTGACAGAAACCGAAAACGTATAAATTTTATCCTGCGCACTGATACCGACTTTATAATGTTCTTTTTCACCCCTCAAAACCGTTTTAAACCATGGGATATTCAAATACCCCTCATATACATATCCATATTTATCAATAGTTAGAAACTGCTTTGAAAGATAGAAATCGGGTTGAAAAACATCAACTCCAAAAGTCGCAAAGAACTCACTAAAGGATTTGTTGGCATCAATAACATGATACCCGTCGCTAATCGCAATCATGTCATGGGTTAAATGGAAAATTGATTTATAATAGCGATAGGTAGAATCACCCTCTCTTAATTTCAATTTTAGCTGCTCTTTACGTGTCCGCTCTTGGTTAATCATTCACTCTCTATCCCATCCTAAAATAGTTCTTTATAATACCATAGATTATAGTGAAGTTTAGGGGTAAAAAAAACCGATAAGAACGATTCTACATTCGAGAGAGCCCCTCCTATCTATTTAAAGGGTTTAACGCTCATGCGGATTTCCGCGCCCTTTATCCCCATGTCCGTTTCGATCATCTCTTCGCTCTTCACGATGTTCAGAATGTTTTTTCCCTCGGTAATGTTCATCGATTCGGTTATACCTCTCACCGCCGCGCCGTCGATCAATCACCTCATCCGCACTGATACGATGGTAATCGGAGAGAAAGCGGACATTCACTAACTCGACAATATCGGCATCTCGCAAACGGTGTTTTTTATTTTTGTGGTATCCGTACGCTTTTCCATAGGGAGGATTATGGTAACGACGGGTATCGACGACATACAACGTATGCGGGTTTAATCCAAGACGCAAACTAATATCCCACCAGCTGCTTCCGCGCAGACGCAAATCGGTAATATATCTAGCATCACGATGAGATTCACGGGCTAAAAAGTAGACGACGCTCATCTCATCACGAGGGATAGAACGCTCTATCACCACAACTTCCTGATACGGAACACGGTAATAATCACCGATAGAGAAGGTAAATCCGTTAATCCCTTTGTCTGAACCGGAAACTCCGATATCAAAGTTAGATGCACCTAGTGCACTGCACATCACTCCCGCTACCAACGCTAAACGAAATGTTCTTTTCATACTCACTCCTTTTTCTACTGTTTTCAATTGTACACTAATTAAAGTAGACAGAGAGTAAATGGATTCAGATTAACAATTGTGATAAAATAACGCTTACAATCAAGGAGTCTCAATGATCAAAAAGTGCCTTTTTCCCGCTGCGGGTTACGGAACCCGTTTTTTACCGGCTACCAAAGCGATGCCCAAAGAGATGCTGCCGGTTCTCACTAAGCCTTTAATCCAATACGGTGTCGAAGAGGCGGTCGAAGCGGGTATGCATACCATGGCAATCGTGACAGGACGAGGGAAGCGGGCATTGGAAGATCATTTTGACGTAAGCTACGAACTTGAACATCAGATTAAAGGCTCTGACAAAGAGCACTATCTCACCGAAATCCGCGCACTTATCGATCAGTGTACCTTCTCCTACACACGCCAAAATGAGATGAAGGGATTAGGACATGCGATCCTCACCGGAGAGACATTAATCGGAAATGAACCTTTTGCCGTTATCCTCGCTGATGATTTGTGTGACGGGGACGGAGACGGAAGCGTTCTTTCTCAGATGGTTGAACTCTTTAACAAGTACAAATGTTCTATCGTCGCCATCGAAGAGATTGATCCGAGCCATACAAACCGTTACGGTATTATCGAAGGTAAAGAGATTGAAGAGGGGGTTTATATGATCTCCAATATGGTCGAAAAACCCGATCCGTCTGTCGCTCCGAGTAATCTTGCTATCATCGGACGCTACATCCTCACTCCCGATATATTCAAGATTATTGAAAATACCCCTGCCGGCAAAGGGGGGGAGATTCAGATCACCGATGCATTGATGACTCAGGCCCAAAAAGGGATGGTTTTAGCCTATAAGTTTAAAGGGAAACGATTTGACTGCGGAAGCGTCGAAGGGTTCGTCGAAGCAACTAACTACTTCTACGAGAAAAGCAAAATCTAACTATTATTCGTAAAATAGCGCCCAATACCTTCTAATAGCCCTTCAATAAGCCATCGTTGATATTTCTCATCAGCGATACGCGCTGATTCTTCAGGATGGCTTATATACCCCACTTCCAATAATACTGCCGGCATTTGAGCCCCTACGAGAACCCAAAACGGAGCTTCTCGAACTCCGTTATCATGGACATACGGGAATTGTTTACGTAAATTTCCAAACATCCCTTTTTGCAAATCAATGGCCAACTTGTTGGAAGCGATAATTTTTTCTTTATTCAAAAAGCTCAAGAAACTGAGTTTGCCGTATTGACCCATCTCCTCCATATCTTCGGAGTTCTCCAATGCAGCGACCCGC
>DATDUY010000264.1:0-4337 GCA_035290165.1 Sulfuricurvum sp.
TACCCGAAATACTAGTTTTTGATTTAGGATCAATCATATCTCCCATTTCTAGTTCAACAGCCAAAGCATCTTCAACATACTTTGCGAAAGTCATACCATCAGGGGTGCCTACCGGAGTTGCCAATCGGCACATTACTTTCGATTCACCTTCATTTTTAGCTTTAAATGCGGCGATATTTACTGTAGTTTTTTCTTCTTTTTGCAGATTTTTTACTGCACGAATATTTTGCGGTGAGTTCGCATAATTCGGAACTTTATTAGCACATCCTGAAAACAAAAGCAAACTTGATATTGCAACTGATGATAAAATCAAACTTCGCATTTAAACCCTTAAAATTAAATTTGAAATATTAAAACATTTCTTAATTTTAATTTTATCTTTATTACCTTTAATAGGATTTAAAACTATTTATAAACATTATTTAATTGCATAGCATTACCCTCTGATATCCAGAGACAAACCTTTTCCTGTCATTTGAGCCGCTATTACCGCAGCATTTTCTTGAAAGCTGCTGTTATTTTTTTGCACTTCTTTTGCATTAAAATCTAAAACCGCATCATTGACAGAACCGTTAGTCTGAAGAGCGGATTGTCCAATTTGTGTTGACTCCATTGGAGATGGAGACTGCAGGGAACTATTCACTATAACCATCTTTTTCCTTTTATAATTTTATTACGTATGTTGCTCCAAAAGCATTACTTGTTCCAGCCACTTGGTAAAAACAGCCAATTTTTAAGAGAAATACATTAATTTTCGTATAGTAATTTAAAAGTGTTGCAAATCCGTTGCATATGCGAAGAAAATTGTTACCGATTTTTCAGTTTACCCCATCGCCTCGTCAAACTGATTGACTTTTTCCATAGCTGAAGCTATTAGCGGTTCCAGTACTTCGTGTTTTAAAGAGTGTTTCTGTAAAAACCTATCGATACCTTCCGTATCAAGCATCTCGATTGCACGTACCATTCCCAGTAACTCACCGTAAAACCCATCACCCTCAAACAATGCCCTCTCAATTTCAGGAGCAACATTCAGCCGTTTAAGCACTTCCCGATGCGGAATGTGAAAAAGGAGATGAATCAACGATAGCATCCCTACAAAATAGGCGGTTGCCTTTTGTCCTTTTGTCGGCTTAGAGACAATCAGTTTTAAAAGTTGTGTCATCAACTCCGTTCGATTTACAACCATCAGCATTAACGGAATACTATTTTGATCCGATTTTTGTGCTTCGGAAAACATGAGCAGCATCACCCAACGCGCCAGTGGTTCTCTCCCCATCAAAGTCAGGACATGTCGAACAGAAGAGACAGGATTGCTCAGTGAAAAAACGGCGGAATTGATAAAACGGATCAATTTTAAACTCACCATATGATTTAACTCGAATGCTTTTACCAATTGATCGATATCTGCCTCGCACTGAAGCATATTCCACAACTGAATAACAGCTTCTTGATCGATTGAAAACGAAGGGTTTTCTAAAATTTTCGGTTTTGAGATAAAATAACCCTGAAAATAGGTGAACCCTTTGGCAACACACTCGGCATGAATATCATGGGATTCGATTTTCGCTCCGATAAGAGTCAACCCTTGTTTTTTAAGGCGCTCAACATCCTCCCGTTGAATCCGTCCGCTTCGTGGAATATCTACTTTAACAAACTCTAAATAGGGGAAAATGGGAGAAAACTTTTCAATATTTTCCGGAGTATAGGCAAAATCATTGAGGGCGAAACGGTACCCTTGTGCTTTGAGTTTTTCTAAATGTTCACACAGTGCACTATCAACATTATTCTCTTCAAGCAATGCATAAATAACTCTCTCTTTCGGAAACAACCCGAGTAATTCATGAAAAATGAACTGATCATCAACTCGGATAAAACCGACCCGTTTCCCGAGAATCTGGTCGATTCCGAAAGCACTTTGCAAATCATTGACCAGTGTGGCCGTCGCATGCTCATTACCCCTTTGTGCAGAGGAAAAAAGGTCATACGCGAAGAGTGCGCCCCGTTCATTGACAATAAGTTGACGACCGATATAACTTCTTCCCATTTTTATCTTTCTCTAACTCTTCTCGCTGCAAATATAAGTTTTTATAGTAACACACAATTTATAAGAAAACCGCTAAAACAAGTTTCAAACCCCTTAGTGTTACAATGCTGTTTACAGTAAGAGAAGAGGGAATAGTATGCGTTTATTGATTGGTTTATCTCTTAGTTTTTTAATACTGTGGGGAGCGGAGGGATACAACGGCAAAAGTCTCATTATTACCCTTCCCTCACCCTCAGGGATAATCGTTACCAAAGAGTACAATATCAGTATTCTCGCTCACCCTACCAATCCTCAGCAAGGCTATGCAATCCTCCCTATCGACTATTATGCCCCATTGGGAGAGAGCAACCTAACTTGGGTTGCACCGGGAAAAACACTCTCTTTTCCTATCACGGTTCAAAGTGCGTCGTACCCCACTGAAACACTTAGCGTTGACCCCTCTAAAGTTACTCCCCCTCCCGAAGCCCTTGAGAGGATAGAACGCGAGCGGGCAAATGCCGAAAAAATCTATACCCATTTTACCCCCATACGCTACTGGAACAAACCGTTTATTCAACCGCTGGATACATTTATCACCAGTGAATACGGTTCGGCACGCACTTACAACGGAAGCTTGAAAAGTTATCACGGCGGAGTCGATTTTAGAGCTCGCACCCCAATCTCCATTCAAGCTGCGAATGACGGTATCGTCGTTCTAGCCGAAGATCGCTATTATGCGGGAGGGACGATCATCATCGATCACGGTGAAGGAATGTACAGTTGTTACTTTCACCTCAGCCGATTCGACGCAAAAGTCGGTGATTATGTCAAACAAGGGGATAGTATTGCCCTCAGTGGTGCAACAGGACGTATCACCGGCCCCCATTTGCATTTTGGTATGATGGTACACGGCGTGCAGAGCGATCCGCTCGATCTTATCGCAAAAATAAATGCTTTATTTGAAACACCTAAGGAAACCTATGCCTCGATTTCTGTTTATTAGTACCCTCTTAGCAACCACATTATCCGCTTTTTCAACGACCAATATCCAATATCTCTACGGAGATTTTGAAGGGCCGACATTTATGGATACCCAAAGCGATGCCAAACATACCGTAACCGCAGAGCACTACCGAACATGGGAATACGGTGATGTTTTTATATTTGCCGATTACGCCTACACCCATGAGGGGCTGCAGTTCACTAATAAAAAAAATGACCTCTACGGTGAAATTTCTCCCCGTCTGAGCTTGGATAAAATAAGCGGGGTTTCTACTTCGTACGGAATACTTAAAGAGAGCTATCTCTCATTTCAATACAACCGATCCAATACCTATCATGCATGGCTTTACGGTACAGGGGTAGATTTGAACATTCCTGGATTTTCCGTTTTTGGGATCAACCTCTACCGAAAACACCAAAACGTCGGCGATCATACCTATCAGCTCTCATTGAACTATTATGCTCCGCTGAGTGATCGATGGCATTTCGAAGGGTTTACCGACTGGACGGCACGCGATATTTTGAGTCAAAATCAACTGCTGTTTGACCTTACGCAAACAATAGGAATGAAAGAGGGAAAACTCGAAATGGGAACCGAATGGCATTATTACCATGAAAACAGCTATCACACTGATAACGATGTTTTTCAGGCAATGGTAAAATATACGTTTTAATCTTTTTTCAGAGCGGCCCAAACAAAGCCGCCGAGACCGACACCGACTACGATCACTAAAAACCCGACTTGAAACCAATCCATGCCCGACATTACATAACCTCGCTTAATTCTTTTTCTTTCAGCTGACCGCACGCGGCACTGATATCCAACCCTTTGGAGTCACGAATGGTGCAGAGTACTCCGTGTTTGATCAGATACTCCTGAAATGCCACCATATCCGCGCGTGTCGGACGCTGATAATCAGACCCCTCATACGGATTAAAAAAGATCAGGTTCACTTTTGCCTTGATCCCATGAAGGAGTTTCACCAATTTTTTTGCCGAGACCAAATCATCATTTTTTCCTTTGATGACGAGATACTCGAACATTACCCGTTTACGGGTATCGATCGGAAACCGCTTCACCGCATCGATAATCGAAGCGATATTGTACGCTTTATTCATCGGTATCAGTTCACTGCGCAATTCATCATCCACCGCATGAAGCGAAATAGCGATATGAACCCCCAAATCCATCTCACCCAGCTTATCGATCTTCGTACTTAGCCCGCTGGTCGATACGGTTTGTCGCTTCCCTGAAATCGACAATCCCTCTTCGTCTTTAAAAATCGTAATCGCCTTTGCGAGGTTATCAAGA
>DATDUY010000265.1:0-2971 GCA_035290165.1 Sulfuricurvum sp.
TATCAATTCTCCATCGTCGATATTAACCGGATGGTGTTTCGAGACATCTCCCCACTAGAGGGGTGTGAAAACTTTAATAAGTTATGGGCATTTGATGAAGAACTGGAAATTATGGGGCGTGAATATGCACGTCTAAGCGGATTGGATGAAGCACTCACAATCAGTGAGATGAAGCGTCATAACGATGCAAACAAGCGGACGAAAAACTTTAAAAGGAGACTCAAGAAAGTGTTGAAAGGCGATTTTTCAACTCCTGTTTGACTTCAGCGAACATAGCCACCCTCCCCGCGCTATCTAAGGGGATCATAAAATGGCGCTGTTTCTCCCCGATACTCTTCCATCGTGCCGCTGAGGCAAAGAGGGTATCGGCGAAAAATGTGAATGTTTCACACCCTACTGCACTCGCCAAATGATAGGTCCCTGTCGAGGTGCTTATAAACAGTTTAAAACTGCTCAAAAGTCTGGCAAAATCGACGACACTCCCGCGTGAACGGTACAATATCACTCGACTCTCTCCCAAAAGTTCTTTCGCCTCTTCGTAGAGTTTTTCCTCATCGGGACCAAAGGTCATCACGACATCGATACTTTGATCTTCTTCAGCGATTTTTACCAATTCGATGTATTCCGTCAATGTCCAGTTGGCATCCGAAGAACCGCCGAATCCCGGATGAAAAGCAACTACCGCTCTGCTAACCCCATACTCGGCACAAAACGCACTATATGCGTCCGCGCTTCCCTCTAACTGCAAGAGCGGCTTCGGAAAATCGAGAGTGATATCGGGGAAAAGAGCTTTTGTCAGTTCCAAGTTATACTCAAACTCTGCCATCTTCACTTCACTGCGACGCTGTCTGATTCGTCGGTTGTAAAAAATCTGGGCGATTTTCGTGGCGGGGGCAATACGGAGTGGGATACGTGCTATCCATTGTGCCAAAGCGACGCGGGTATTGGAAAAAAGGGTAATCGACACATCGATTCGGGCTTGTTTGATTTTAAAAGCAAGTTCGAGAATATCTTCACTCTCATCGACAATCACCTCATCGATAAAGTCGCACGATTCGGCGAGTTTTCGGTTTAATGGGGCGACGAGGGCAATGATTCGATTTGAAGGGTTATGGTGTTTTAAAACATAGAGAGTAGGTAAAGCGGTTATAAAATCACCCAGTTTATCGTTACGCACTACCAAAATATTCATTGTTCACCCTTGTTTTAATGCGGTTATTTTACCCAATATCGCTATAATCTCACCATGAAACAACCGTTTGCCTGGGATCATTACTCCGATCAGCCCTCCATAATCCGAGATCGTGCTCTTAAACGCTCCATGCGGCGCAGTGCCCTCCCCTCACTCATTAAAACCTTTTTGATCGCCCTCGTTACACTGCCCTTAGCCTTGGTGCTGATGCCGTTTATGCCGCGACGTACCATTAACGGCGAGCACTTTTTCGGTATGGGGGTGAATCTAGATTATGAGCCCAATACCACCCCCTATCTCCTCGATGAACTGGGAGTCAAAAAGCTCCTTATCCGTATTCCGCTGTGGGAGATGGATCGCTTAAATGAGTATGTCACCTTTATCCGCTCATTTAAAGAAAAAGAGATCACGGTCGCACTGCTCCAAGATCGAGAACATATTACGTCGCTGAGCATGACAAAAGATCATTTCACCCAGATTTTCGAAGCATTGAACGGGGTTTGCTCTACGTATGTTATCGGTTCAACCATTAACCGTGCCAAATGGGGATTTTTCAGCGTTAACGAGTATCTCGATTTTTACGGCGTCGCGTACGATCTGAAAAAAACACGCTTCCCCCATCTCAAGCTCATCGGCTCTAACGTTATCGATTTTGAGTACCACTTTAGCGCCCATACCCTCTTTAATCTCGCACGTATACATTTCGATGCACTAGGGAGCCTCCTCTACGTCGATCGTCGCGGTGCACCCGAAAATACTCAAATGGGTTTTAGTCTTATAGGAAAAATAAATCTTTTAAACGCCCTCATCTCCCTCAGTCCAAAAACGGCCAATGAGCTCATCATCACCGAAACCAACTGGCCGATCAAAAATACCGCCCCCTATGCCCCCACCAGTGAACATGAATGTGTTAGCGAAGAGGATTATGCCGCTTTCATGGTGCGCTATCATCTCCTTAGCTTTGCTTCTCAGAAAGTGAGCTGCGTTTATTGGCATCAGTTGATCGCACCGGGGTATGGGCTGATCGACAACCGTGAAGGAATCCGTAAACGAAATGCTTTTGAATCGTATCGGGTAATGCTCTCTCATCTGGGTGATGCAGAGTTTATGAGTTTCTCTCACATTGTCGATGCATATCGGCTCATTTGCTCAACCCCTAGAGGGAAATTACACGTCACATGGACCCTCACCTCAGCACCTATCTATACCTACAAGGCTCAATCGTGAAAATACTCGTCATTCTCCCCAACTGGCTCGGCGATGCGGTGATGGCCACTCCCGCACTCGAAGCTCTTTGCGTCATCTATCCCGACGCTGAGTTGACGCTGGTCGGATCTTATGTCAGTATCGAAGCGCTCAAATACCATCCTCAGTGTAAACGCCACTACGTCGATGAGACGAAAAAGGGGGGTAATCGGTTTATCAATACCTACCGATTTGCGAAAGTGTTGGGGCAACATGATCTGGCGATTACCTTTCGTAATCAACTCCACTCATCATTGCTCCTCTTTTGGAGCGGATCAGCGATCACTGCAGGGCGTAAAAGCTGGCATTCAACCCTTTTACTCAAACATCCCATCAAACCCGCACATCTTTCCCATCTGGTGGAACAATATCGCGATATAGCCCAAAGTCTGAGTTCACAGCCGCTCGTGATCGGAAATCTAAAACTCCATATTCCAACCCATCGCTATACGCGTCCCACTCTCGGAATCAATCCGGGAGCAACGTATGGCAGTGCCAAGCGGTGGTATCCCGAAAAATTTGCCGAAGTAGCAC
>DATDUY010000266.1:0-2360 GCA_035290165.1 Sulfuricurvum sp.
ATTCGTATATGTACTCTAAATGTGGTAGAATTTTCTCATGATAAAACCAAAGAAGATTACTACCAAAGAGCGGATTAAAAGAACGGCGATAGAGCTGTTTAATGCTCATGATTCGCTCTCAATCACTACAAACCATATCGCCAAATCAGCAGGAATATCGGCGGGAAATCTCTACTATCATTACCGTAACAAAGAGGAGATCATCCGAGAAATCTACGCTGAGATGTCGGAGCGGATGGAAATATCCAAAAGTTTTGAAAAGATGCTCGGTAGCGAAAACCCTTTAGGTGTATTGGATGAATCGCATGAACATTTTGGGGATATGTTTTGGGAATACCGATTTTTTATGCGAGATGCTCCGGTTTTGATGGCACTGGATAGTGAGCTAAAAAAGGCATTTGTAGACAATCAAGAGAAGCGAATCACCCAAATAGCAGGAGTGATGAAATTTCTTATCAGCGAAGAGATTTTGGAAAATATCCCCAAAGAGGATATACCGCTGCGTGCCAAGCTCTATTGGTTCGTCACGGCGTATTGGCAAGTGTTCGCCTCGATGGATGGTGAAGTGAGCCGTGAATCGATACGAGAGACGAAAGAGGCGATGTTTAAAATCCATATTGCTCCGTTTTTATCGGAGAAAGGGCGGGGGATGATGGAGATAGAATGCACTTAAGAAGGAAAGAAATGACTATTTTGATTCTGATTTTAATGTTTTTTACTTTTCATAGTTATGCTAATGAGACGAGTGGTGTTGAATCTAACCAAACAAACCTTGCGCTAGCTTTAACAAATGCAGCAATACGGTACGGAGAATCTTGTGAGAGTGGTTCTGAATCAGGGTGTAGCTCATTAGCAACTATGTATAAAATAGGGATAGGTGTAGAAAAAAATCAAGAAAAAGCAAATGATCTGATGGAAAAAGCATCTCTTCTTGGTTTATATAAAGGTATTTACAGCCAATTCTCTGAAGTACAAAAAGAATATTTAGCTAAAAATTACAAATTAATACGTCGTATCACGCAAGCTGTATTAGACCGTTATGGACACGCACGTATTCCTGCTGATGTGATTGTTAATGATAGAAATATGATTGAGTTCGATCTTCATCCAAATGGTTCGATTTCAAATATATCTTTTGTCCAAAAAAGCAAAATCGAGGTTCTCAATGACACGACTAGAGAGACGATCGAGCTTGCGTATTCAAAATATCCAAGACCCAAGGAAAAAATATTGATTCGTTATCGTATTCGCTATGATTTAGATAAGAATGAGAGTAAGAAGGAAAAATAAGGATAAAGATGAAATAGGTCAAGAAAATTTCTTCCACACGCTAGCTTTAGCTCCATCAATTTTTTGACGATTTTAGCTTACCAGTAAACGCAAAGGAGTGCGTATGAAAATTGAAGGCTACAGCGTTAATACGTATGCAGATTATTTTAATTATCAAAGTTCTCGTAAACAAGATCAAGAAAATGATAAAACGGTAGAGGAACACTCCTCTCAAAGTGCTTCTAACGGGGATAAATCAATTGCAAGCAGCGCTATAGAAGAGAGTGTTTCTACTCTAAAAACGGATGAAAAAACATTATTAAAAGATTTGAGTGCTTCTCTTTTAGAAGGGATTCATCAGAGTGTAGCGCTTGGGAAGAATCTGGGATTTAATACTGTTAGGGCAGAAGCGGAAGCGTTGAGTTTTGAGACAACGGCGACGGTAAAAACGGATAATCGCTCTATTGAATTGAATCTTAATGTTACGCTTTCACGAAGTTTTATAGAACAAACAAAAGTCGTTTATGAAAGCATGCAAGAGAAGCAAAATATTCTTGTGGATCCACTTATTATAGAGTTTAACGGCTCTTTTCCCTCACTAAGTTCGAAAACCTTTTCTTTTGACATCGACAGTGACGGTACGAAAGATCAGATCTCTACGCTTGGCGATACAAGTGCGTTTTTAGCCTTGGACAAAAACGGTAGCGGAGCGATTGACAACGGGAATGAGTTGTTCGGGGCAAAAAGTGGTAACGGATTTGAAGAATTAAGAGGGTATGACGAGGATAAAAACGGATGGATTGATGAAAATGATCCGATTTTTAATAAACTGAGAATATGGCATAAAACCGAGAAGAAAAATGAACTTATAGCGATAGGTGAAGTGGGGATCGGGGCGATCTATTTGGGGGATATTGCTACCCGTTTTGAGATGAAAGATTCGTCGAACGCTTTGATGGGAGTGATGCGACAGAGTAGCTTTTTCCTGTTAGAAAACGGCAAAGGGGGGATGATTTCTCAAATTGATTTGGCGGCTTCGAGAGAGAACGGTGTTGAAGAAAATGTATTATCTGCAAACAATACCTTGAAAA
>DATDUY010000267.1:0-2604 GCA_035290165.1 Sulfuricurvum sp.
CCAAGGACGGACAACAGTACCGTTTCCGCAATGAAGGGGTTGCTGATGTTCACGGACGCGGCAAAGGGGATCTGATCGCTCAAATCCACCTCACCTACCCTACTCGCCTCAACGCGGCACAAGAGGAACTTTTACAAAAACTCCAAGAGAGTTTCGGCATCGAAAGCAAACCGCATGAGTCGATGTTTGAATCGACGTTTGAAAAAGTCAAAGGGTGGTTTAAATAACCTCTACCCTTTAGGGGGAAATCATTTGAACATAATTTCGAACCTCTTTGATAAGGGCAAGCTGCTTTGCGTGCATCCACTCGCGGAGTATTGCTCCGTTTTGTGAATCATATCCTATGCTAAATGCTACTTTCATGGCTATTGAACCACTTAAAGCGACTGTGTATAAATATACGGCTTTTATCTCTATGGTTAAATGGCCAATAATCAGCTCACCATGTAAGGTTTTTTCGATCATAGATGACAATGCTATCAACGTAGCAGAATCATCGGTTTGTATCGACATCCCTTTTTCCGAAACATCTCGCAGAAGAAGGAATCTTTTTTTGCCGTCGATGGTAATGGAGAATCGGCTGTTGCTATCGACAATGTAACGTATGATACTTCTTTGGTGGTACCCCTGTGAAACAAGAGTGATATTTTTTAGCCAGATTTGATTGAGTAGAATATCATATCGACTAATCTTACCCGAAATCATCATCTCCTGTTTGTTTCCGAATAACCAGTGTTGACCGATTTTCGCTGCTATAAGCTGTCTTTTGTCAATTTTTAACCCGATCTCCCCTTGTCGGATATCAACAATAGTGCAATTTCCTTTAATAGGAATATCGTTATACAAGACGATAGAGGGGAATTTTCTATCTTCGAATTTTCCCCCTAATACTTTATAGAGAAATTTCCATTCGCCCTCATCGTGCGCTGCAGGTTTGAGGTTTTTTTCTTGACGTAGCAATCTTATAGGTTGGATAGAGTCTATCGCTCTAAGAGTTTGCTCGGATATTCGTATCAAAGCAAATATCGTAAATTGTTCCTGAGTTTGGCGCTCAATTTGAATGACCTGATCTCGAAATAAAAAAAAGTCGTTGTGAAATAAAAAATTATAAAGAGCGGCATGAGACGGAGATTCTAATTGAATCATCTCACCGAAAATTTGGATAATATCATCACTGGAAAGGGTAGCTAATAGTAAAATACTGCGAAGGTGTTCGTTAACGAAAAAAAGCTTTTTGTCTTTAAAAACCATCACCCCGACGGGGAGATGCATATAGACGATAAAAAGTTCTTTTAACGCTTTATTCATGTCAATGTTTCATCCGTTCATATGTATACAATACGATGCGGTTTAATTATACGATAAATTTTACTATAAAGATTAAATAACCCAATCATGAGGAATCTCTCTCTCAGGAGGCGGAATCATTTGTATGAAATTTCGGATCTCTTTAATGAGTCGAAGCTGTCCTGCATTCATCCACTCTCGGAGTAATTCCCCGTTTTGAAAATCATACCCGATGGTAAAGGCTACTTTCATCATTCCTGATCCTTCAAGAGGAATCGTATAGAGCCAGACAGCATTTAGAGCTATTTTATTGCCGTTCAATAGTAATATAGCACTGATTGTTTTTCCGACAATGGATGATAAAGCGATTAAAACGGATGATTCATTGGTTTGGACAGAGACCCCTTTTTCCGATACGTCACGTAAAATCAAAGAAGCTTTTTTACCGCCTATTGTGAGGAGAAGTCGATCGTTCTCTTCATCTGCAGCGTAACGTATAACACTGCGTAAATGGAATGCTTGCGATAGTGTTGTTAGTTTTTCCAACCAAACCGTATTTTTACTTAAATCGCATCGGCTTACTTCTCCGCAGAGCATTGCATTACGTTTCGTTCCAATAAGCCATTGAGTGCCGATATGTGCTGCGGCAAGTTGTTTTTTTTCAACTTGTATAGCAATTTCTCCCTCTTTAGCTTCAAGAATCGTACAATCACTTTTAATCGGAATACTTTTATACAGTACAACGGAAGGAAAATGGCCATGGTTCCATTTCCCCAATGTTTTATCGAGTAACTCTGATTGATTATTCGTATCGGAAGAAGATACAGCGTGAGTTTCACGCTGCATTAGTCGCAGTTCCCGAGTAGCATCGACCGTTTCGATCGCTTTTTCCGATAGTCTCATCAATACGAATATTTGTATTCCATCAGAAATTTTCCGCTCAATCTGAATAACACGGTCACCGTGTAAAAAAGCATCATTATGGGATAAAAAATCATGAAGAGCACTGTGCGAAGGGGTTTCTAATCCGACCATACTGCCGATAATGTTGATGACTTCATCACTTGTGAGGGTAGCTAAAAGCAACATACTGCGAAGGTGTTCATTAACAAAAAAAAGCTTTTCGTCTTTAAAAAACATCACCCCGACGGGGAGATATTTGTAGGCGTTAAAGAGCTCTTTTAACGCGTCATTCATATTAACGCGTCGCCCGTTTCGAATATGCCATCGCAATTACGATGGCGACAACGGCATAGGTCCACGGTACGAAATCCGGTACCGGAACGGGATCGCCTTTCGCATACGAATGAAGCCCTG
>DATDUY010000268.1:0-2003 GCA_035290165.1 Sulfuricurvum sp.
TCATTGCCACTTTTTTGCTTTTGATTAATTCGATATTACAATCTTTATCGTAGTAGACGCTCAATGCCATAAAGGTATCCTTAGAGTAAGCTCATAGGCTTAAAATTTGGCGAATTATACTCCACTTTTGCATAAAATTAAATTAGCGCACCCTTATACCATTATCCTAAATCGTTCACTAAGGATGACACAACGATCCCATGCTACAATTCACCCAAAAAACAGGGACTTTTTTATGAAAAAATTCAACCTTTTTAAAGAGATTATCGTTGTTGAACGCAATGATTTTATAAATGCAGTCAATTCAGCAAAATCGTTTGCAATCACCTACAAAGGTGAAATACTCTTTGAACCGTTCCCTCCCACTCTCATCGCGATTTTTGAGGGTTCCATTCCACCCACATCGCCCTTATCTACTGATCTTTCACGCCCCATCAGTTCTATGCTCGGAAATAACTACCGTGTTGTCGAAGATGATGATCGACTCCTAATCAAAGCCTCCGGTGCATGGCAAAGTATCATCGGGTACAACCAAAAACGAGCTTTGTACGATGATACGTCGGGTGACGGAATTGCCGAATTTTCCGATAAAGCGTTAGAAGATATGGGATGGCACGCGACCGAATTTAATATCGGCTATCGAGATATCGTCGAACAGTTCGAGGAAAAATGCGAGGGTATTTTACTCTGCATCGAGCAAGAAGAGCCGTATCAGTTCAGCGGTTTGGGATTTGTTTTTGATTTGGAACACGCACGCCAAATCGGATTTGAGTATTGTGTTTCATCGATTAAAGATAAGTTAGAAAATGATGAGGATTTTGCTACCCTCACCGATGATGAAGCAGAGGCGGCACTATATTTTAAGATACCGCTCTAAAATAATCTTCGCCGAGAGCGAATCTATCCGACCGTCACGCTTGTAGCGGATTTCACCCTTCATCAACGCTTCCGCTTCTTGGGAGCTGTGGGATTCGTCTTGGTAGGCGATCTCTCCGCTGAACTCAACAAGGTTCATAAAGTGGGCTACGCGACGGCGCATCTCATCTTCGGTCGTGCTTCCCATAGGGATACCGACGACGACCGTTGTCGCTTCATACTCATCCAATACTTTTTTAACGTCGTTGGCGGCTTGGTTTCGGTTTTTCCGCTCGATCGCCGGAAGCGGTGTCACGATTCCCGATCCTGCACTCAGTGCTAGTCCGATCCGTTTTAATCCTAAATCAATCGCGATAAGTGTTCCCATCATTTCCCCAAACAAAACTGACCGAACATTTTGTCGAACATCTCATCGAGTTCATACGGACGGCTGATCGATGAGATGGAGCGGATGGCGGCATTGATATGGAATGAGAAAAACTCTAACTCGCCATCATGTAACGGCTCATATGCCTCATCGATGGAGCGGACGGCATTTTCGGTTGCACTGATCTGACGCTGTGAGATCAACATCATCTCCTCACCGTCATTCTCATAATCCATCAAGTTACTAAGAGTATCAATGAGCGTATTCATCTCCGCTTTACAACTCAAAGGGATCGGAGAGTAGTGTTCTATTGTCGTTGTATCAAACGATTGAGGCAAATCCGATTTGTTCAGGATACAGATAAACGGTTTTTCGTCACGATAACGCTCAATCAACTCGATAATGGCACGATCTTCGTCATCAATTGCACGTGAAGAGTCAAATAAAGCAATCACTACATCGCTGTTTTCGATTGCCGCAATGGAGCGCTCAATCCCGATCCGTTCAATCTCATCGTGAGCGTTGCGTATCCCCGCCGTATCGACCAGACGGATCAGATGAGTACCGATACGCACCTGCTCTTCGATCGTGTCACGAGTCGTCCCTGCGATGTCGCTGACGATGGCACGTTCGTAATCGAGAAGAGCGTTTAGGAGTGAGCTTTTCCCGACATTCGGTTTTCCGATGATGGCAACCCGAAATCCCTGCATCAAACCTGAACGTCTGCGGCTCGATTCGAGAGTACGTGAGAGGGTGCCCT
>DATDUY010000269.1:0-2135 GCA_035290165.1 Sulfuricurvum sp.
ACTCCTGCTCGATGAGCTGTGCGATCTGGTTGCGTGTCTGACCGAGTTGCTGGGTTAAAAAAACGTCTAAACGAATCGCTTCGTCCGTCGTAAATGAAGATTCTTGTTGTGTCAAAATGGGATGCCTTTTGGTATCAAATACGAATGGTTTAAAATGTTATAAGTCCGCTATGCTACAATTAGCAAAAATTATTGAAGGACTGTAGTGCTTAATATTGATCGCCGAATTTTAGCACACTTTGATTTCATCACGGTTATCTTATTGATTCCGCTCATATTCACTTCAGGTTGGCTCATTTATGAGATCCATCCCACCCTCGGACAAAAACATTCAGTTTACGTTTTTGTCGGGATAGGTGTCTTCATTACCCTTTTCCTCCTCCCCATCCGACGGCTCCTCTGGATGATCCCTATCGCCTATTGGACGAGTATCTTGCTCCTTATAGCGGTCGAGTTTGTCGGGCATAGCCGTCTTGGGGCAAAGCGGTGGATCGAGATCCCCTTTATCCATTTTACCCTTCAGCCCTCAGAGCTTCTCAAGCCCGCATTTGTCCTGATGCTCGCCTACCTTATCAGCCGTAATCCCCCTCCGCGAGACGGATATCGGCTGAAAGAGTTTTTGAAACTCTCATTTTTCATCATTATGCCGTTTTTACTTATTGCGAAAGAGCCTGATTTGGGGACGGCTACTGTTTTGGCGATGCTGGGGTTCGGTATATTGTTTATCGTCGGGGTGCATTGGAAAGTGTGGATCGGTTTGGCAGTTGCTTTTCTCATCTCACTGCCGCTCATCTATACTCAGTTGCACGATTACCAAAAACAGCGTTTGACCGATTTCGTCGGCGAAAAGCCGAGCTACCACGTCGAGCAGTCGATTATCGCCGTCGGATCGGGGGGCTTTTTCGGTAAAAACAAAGAAGATGCGACCCAAACGCAGATGAAGTTTCTCCCCATCGCATCGAGTGACTTTATTTTCGCCTATGTGGTGGAGCGGTTCGGATTTTTCGGGGCATTTTTGCTCATCACCCTCTATGCCGCGCTGATTATCCATCTGCTGCTGATCGCCTTTTGGACGGAGGACTACTATATAAAAGTAGTCGCAGGGGGGTTATCGCTCCTCTTTTTCATTTATATGGCGGTTAACATCGCCATGACGATCGTATTTGCTCCCGTAGTCGGGGTACCTCTCCCCGTGTTCAGCTACGGAGGGAGCAGTTTTGTGAACTTTATGGTCATTTTGGCGATTTTGGAGAACCTGCTGGCGTACCGTTTCCGATATCTTTACGGAGATACGGGTAAAAAAAGCTTCGTCTAATCAAAGAGCGTTTATAATTGCGCTCTTTCAAAAACGGGTCAATAGTTCAGTGGTTAGAGCCCCCCGCTCATAACGGGGTTGTCGCAGGTTCAAATCCTGCTTGACCCACCACACACTCATCACATACTCCTCATTAAATCATTCACACCTAAATTCAAATACTCTAAACCGTGTTATAATTTTCTCAATACATTAAAAAGGGGACGTTATGACAATACGAGTAAACGACCTTTATGCTGAGGAAGCGTTAAAACTCCTCAGTGCTCTGCCAGAAGAAGCGATTACAATCGACCCGAAACCGTGGTATGCCGATGAAGTTAAACGCCGCATTGAAGAGTATAAAAGCGGAAAAATGGAGACAATTCCTTGGAATGAGGGTTGGGAAGAGATAGAAGAGTTTCTAAACGGATTAGATGAGCGTGCGAGTTAATCGAAGTAAACGTTTCAACCAAGAGCTTTTAGTCATTACGAAGTTTATCGCTATCAGCAATCCTAAGAATGCACGGAGCTTTTACGAGGGTGTTAGAAAATTCGTTGAAACTTTGATCGATAATCCCCGCAAAGGGCGACCGACTGAGAACAGCAATCGAGAATTAATCTACAAAGGTTACACTATCCCGTATTTGATTGATGGCGAGGATATTGTTATTTTTGGTATTTTTAACCAGAATGAGTGGAGTAGAGAAGAGGGTTAAGTATCCTGTTTCATTTCGCTTCAGTAATTAAGATAAAAGTGAAGATTGAATACCTGACCCCTACTTCGCTTCGTTTATAATCATTATTCTTTATTTGACAAATTTTTAATATTCACAAATAAACT
>DATDUY010000270.1:0-4219 GCA_035290165.1 Sulfuricurvum sp.
ATCCGATGGAGTAAAGGGAGTTTTTGGCAATTTCGTTTGACATTCGGTTGGTACTGTAGAGGGCATCGGAGATGTTGGCGGGACGGTGGCCGAACGAGGAGCGGATACCGATAAAGAGCAATGCAGCAACAAGCGGGAACAGTAGGAGCCGTTTCCACAGCGGTGTTTGGATCGCTTCCACCAAACGCAGCGGCGAGAAACGGAGATATGCCCACGCCGTAGCTACGAGCATCCCGAGGGCAACAGCCAATTGTAGCGGATACTCTTTGAGGATCATAGAAGTGACCTCTTGAGGGTATTTCAGATATTCGATAAAGAGGTAATTGGGGCGTACATCATACTGGGCGACAAACGGGAAGGTCGCATTTTCGATATACAAAGCGATAAGTAGAAAAATAAGGACGGAACCGCTGAGAAAGCGTCCCACATATTTCGCGAGAACCTGAGGGGTAATCGAGAGTAAAAGTGTCGGAAGGATGAGGATGATCGAAGCGGTCATCGTATCGAGTTTTAGTCCGTAGAAAAAGCTCAAGAGGGACTCAGCAAAGCTGATATCCCCCAAACGATCGAAGTAGAGGCCATACAGCCCCAGCCGACCGAGAAAAAAGAGGGTGATAAAGAGGAGGTAAATTTTGAGGAGTTCTCGAAGCATACAGTTAGGTTCCTAATGATTAATGATGCGCAATTATAGGCTATAAATAGATAACTATAGAGTAATGTTATAATCTCACCTAAAAAGCGGGCTCGGATTGAAAATAATATTGCTTCTTCTACAGAGCGTTTGGCTCATCGCATCGACACTGCATCTCAGCGCTTCCTCCAACCCTGCACGTCTTAACCCTCTGATTGCTACCGATTCAGCCAGTTCGTCTATTGCCGGATTTCTCTTTAATTCCCTTGTCAAATACGATGAGAGCGGACAAAAAATTATCGGGGATTTGGCGGAGTCGTACCGTTTCGTCACTCCAAAAGAGATCGAGTTCAAGCTTCGTCGAGGCGTAAAATGGCATGACGGAAAGCCGTTTAGTGCACATGATGTTGCGTTCACCTATGATCTGATCAAATCACCGACGACCATAACCCCCTATGCTTCCGATTTCAGGGTTATTAAAGCGGTCAAAGTCATTGATGATTATACCCTTCGCGTCGTGTATGAAAAACCCTATTTTAAAGCGTTGGAGATATGGATGATGGGGATTGTTCCGCGTCACATTCTCAAAAGTGAAAAAGATATTATGGGCTCAAAATTTAATACCGCCCCCATCGGAACGGGTCCGTATATTCTGAAAAAGCTGGAGTTTTCCAAACAGATTATTCTGGAAGCCAATTCCCATTATTTTGAGCACCCTCCGAAGATTCAAAAAATTGTCTTTCATGTCATCAGTGATCCGATGACCCGATTTTTGATGCTTAAATCGGGTCAAATCGATGTAAGCTCACTGGAACCGATGCAGTATGAACGGCAATTGGATAGATCGTTTCATCAAAAATTTGCAACACTGGAACTCCCCTCTCACAGCTATACCTATTTGGGCTTTAACCTTAGGTTGAAAAAATTCCAAGATTCCAGAGTCCGAGAAGCTCTCTCATTGGCGATTGATCGCGAAGCTTTGATTGATGTGCTGTTTTTAAAACACGGCAAGGTCTGCACCGGTCCTTTTTTACCGGGAAGCAAGGGATTCAATGCAGATATAAAAGCTCCGAAACGAGATATCTCCCGTGCTAAATCTCTCCTTAAAGCCGCAGGATACGATGCCGCTCATCCTCTGGAGTTTGAGATTGCCACGTCAAATTCCAATGCGATCCGCCCGTATGCCGCCGAGATTTTACAGCAGCAGCTTCAGGGTGTCGGAGTGAAAGTAACTCTGCGGGTGATGGAGTGGCAGGCGTTTTTGAATACGGTCGTAGCCCCTAGAGAATTTGATGCGGTATTGCTGGGGTGGTCGCTCTCCTTGACCCCTGATCCGTATGCTCTTTGGCACTCAGAGAGTGACGTCCCAGGAGGGTTCAATCTTGTGGGGTACCATTCGGCACAAACCGATAGATTGATAGAGCGGATGGAGAACTCGACCGATCCTGAGAAAATCGCCTCATTGCAACGTCAAATTTTCGCTCAAATTGCAGGGGATAATCCTTATCTTTTTTTGGTGATCCCCAATGAGATTAATGTGTATAGCCGATCGATCAAAGGGATTAAACCGAGTATCAACGGCATTTGGGAAAATTATATCGATTGGGAAAAAAAATGAAAAAAGTGATTTTATTTGATTTAGACGGGACATTAATTGACTCAACGGAAGCGATTTTAGAGAGTTTTCACCACTCTCTTCAAACGCACGGCTTTGGTCATGGGGTGAGTGATACGATGATTACCTCACAGATAGGACATACCTTGGAGACGATGTTTGCCGGTGTCGGCGTTGAGTCTGAAGCGATTGGTGCGCACGTGGCAACCTATAAACTCTATTATCGGGAAATTTCACGCCAAAAGACTCTATTGCTGCCCGGTGCAAGAGAAGCGGTACACGAAGCCTCATTGTTTGCCCGTTTGGGGATCGTCACAACCAAAACAGGGGTTTATTCGCGTGAATTGATGGAACATTTTGAGTTGATGCACTATTTTGAGGTACTGATAGGGCGAGAGCATGTTGAGAATCCAAAGCCGCACCCCGAACCGATTTTAAAAGCGCTAGAAGAGATGGGGAATCCTAATTTAAGCGTTTGGATGATCGGGGATACCCGACTCGATATTGAAGCCTCCAATCGTGCCGGGATAGAATGTGTCGCGATCACCAGCGGATACGATAATGCGGAACAATTGCTAACATTAACGGATATTATAAAACCCAATGCTCTTGAAGCGGTAAAATATATTGCTCAGAGGGGATGAAAGTAACATTTTATCTTTGGTTTTATCGCTCGCAACGACTGAAAAGCTACATTTAAGAGCAACTTTCATAGAATACACGTATTGATAAAATTCAACTTAAACTTAAGTCAGAGGGAGAATTCATGCTAGAGATTCGATGGCATAGTCGAGCCGGACAAGGTGCTGTAACAGGTGCAAAAGGTCTGGCCGATGTTGTATCAACCACCGGTAAGCATGTACAGGCATTTGCGTTTTACGGGTCAGCTAAACGTGGAGCAGCCATGACGGCGTATAATCGCGTCGATGATAAAGTGGTTATGAACCACGAAAAATTTATGAGTCCTGACTACGTTTTGGTTATTGACCCTGCATTGGTATACGTTGCAGACATTACGGCAAACGAAAAAGACAATACTATTTACATCGTTACGACTCATATGAGTACGGATGAACTTATTGCTTCGCAGCCGAAATTGGAAGGGAAAAAAGTTTACACCGTAGACTGTATTAAAATTGCTCAAGAGACAATCGGAAAAGCGATTCCTAATACACCGATGTTGGGTGCATTGATGAAAGTATCAGGAATGTATGACATCGAGTTTTTTAAAGATAGTATGATTAAAGTTCTTAAAAAACTTCCACAAAAAATTATAGATGCCAACATGATCGCGATTCAACGCGCGTATGATGAAGTGAAATAAGGAGCACATGATGGAAAAAAAAGGATGGGATGAGTTCGAAATTGGTGCCATGCTCCGAACGTTTGAGGGAGCGGTAACCGATATTGCAACGACGCTTCCAGAGAATCGCCCTTATTCACAATCAAGCTCGTTTACGGCGAGTGTAGCGGATTGGCGTATTGAAAAGCCTTTGTTCAACAAAGATTATTGTATCGACTGCCAATTTTGCTGGGTATATTGCCCGGATATGTCGATCATTTCTCGTGATAAAAAGATGATCGGAATTGATTTTGACCACTGTAAAGGGTGCGGGATCTGCGTACAAGTTTGTCCTACGAACCCGAAATCACTTTTGATGTTCTCGGAACAAAAAGATGAAGATGCAGCACTTGCCGAATGGCCTCAAAAAGAGAAAAAAGACCAATCAGAAGAACCAAAGGAAGACTAATGGCTGATACTATGGAACTACGCGATATCGAGGTTTGGGACGGTAATATGGCAGCGAGCCATGCGCTTCGCCAAGTGCAAGTGGATGTTGTTGCTGCATACCCGATTACTCCATCAACCCCTATCGTAGAAAATTATGCCGGATTTACGGCAAACGGCTATGTAGACGGCGAATTTGTTATGACCGAATCTGAGCATGGTGCAATGTCATGTTGTATCGGTG